>NZ_JAUBTL010000001.1:297056-299377 GCF_036702475.1 Microcoleus sp. D2_18a_B4 | reverse complement strand
GGGTAAGGGTTAGAATTCTAGCCTCGCTAAAGTGGTATCTCACCGTTGGCTCGATTCTGCCCACAAGCAGAACTTCACAGCCTCCCACCTATCCTGCGTAAGCGAAGCCCGAACACAATTCCAGGCTATAGTAAAGCTTCATAGGGTCTTTCTGTCCAGGTGCAGGTAGTCCGTATCTTCACAGACAATTCTATTTCGCCGAGTCTCTCTCCGAGACAGCTCCCAGATCGTTACGCCTTTCGTGCGGGTCGGAACTTACCCGACAAGGAATTTCGCTACCTTAGGACCGTTATAGTTACGGCCGCCGTTCACCGGGGCTTCAGTCGCTAGCTTCGGTTACCCTAACCAACTTCCTTAACCTTCCGGCACTGGGCAGGCGTCAGCCCCCATACGTCGTCTTACGACTTTGCGGAGACCTGTGTTTTTGGTAAACAGTCGCCTGGGACTCTTCACTGTGACCTACTTGCGTAGGTACCCCTTCTCCCGAAGTTACGGGGCCATTTTGCCGAGTTCCTTAGAGAGAGTTATCTCGCGCCCCTTGGTATACTCTACCTCCCTACCTGTGTCGGTTTCGGGTACAGGCTAACATTGCTTATGGTGTTTAGAGCTTTTCTTGGAAGCCTGACATCTACCACTTCCCTCCCGTGGGAGGTCGTACTCGTACCTCAGCTCAAGACGTTTTCTCCGTCTCTCAACACCTCGAATACTTGAACCGGTAACCAACATCCGGCTGGCGATTGCCTTCTCCGTCCCTCTGCACCAACAATGTCAGGTACGGGAATATTGACCCGTTATCCATCGACTACGCACTTCTGCCTCGCCTTAGGACCTGACTCACCCTCCGCGGACGAGCCTGGCGGAGGAACCCTTAGGGTTTCGGGGTGTAGGATTCTCACCTACATTTGCGCTACTCAAGCCGACATTCTCACTTCCGCACAGTCCACACCTGCTTGTCGCTAGTGCTTCACACCGTTGCGGAACGCTCCCCTACCAATACATGACTTTGAAATCATTTATTCCACAGCTTCGGTAGACTGCTTAGCCCCGTTCATTTTCGGCGCAGGAGCGCTAGACCAGTGAGCTATTACGCACTCTTTTAAGGGTGGCTGCTTCTAGGCAAACCTCCTGGTTGTCACTGCACTCCCACCTCCTTTATCACTTAGCAGTCATTTTGGGACCTTAGCTGGTGGTCTGGGCTGTTTCCCTCTTGACGATGAAGCTTATCCCCCACCGTCTGACTGGCCGAGTACCAGTTTAGTATTCAGAGTTTGCCTCGATTTGGTACCGCTCTCGCAGCCCGCACCGAAACAGTGCTTTACCCCTAAACTTAATCTCGACCGCTGTGCCTCAACACATTTCGGGGAGAACCAGCTAGCTCCGGGTTCGATTGGCATTTCACCCCTAACCACACCTCATCCGCTGATTTTTCAACATCAGTCGGTTCGGACCTCCACTTGGTGTTACCCAAGCTTCATCCTGGACATGGTTAGATCACCCGGGTTCGGGTCTATAAACAGTGACCTGTGCTTTCACACGGGCGCTCTTGTCAAACTCGCTTTCGCTTTGGCTGCAACCCATAGGGTCTTAACCTGCCACTGCCTATAACTCGCCGGCTCATGCTTCAACAGGCACGCGGTCAGACGTTAAATCGTCCTCCCACTGCTTGTAAGCTAACGGTTTCATGTTCTATTTCACTCCCCTTCCGGGGTTCTTTTCACCTTTCCCTCGCGGTACTGGTTCACTATCGGTCACACAGTAGTATTTAGCCTTACGAGATGGTCCTCGCTGATTCACACGGGATTTCACGGGCCCCGTGCTACTCGGGATACAGTCACGCTCTTTTCTACTTTCGACTACAGGACTTTCACCTTCTCTGGTGCAGCTTTCAACTGCTTTGTCTAGCTTCAAGATACGTTAATTGACTGTCCCACGACCCCAGAAGTAAAAACCTCTGGTTTAGGCTGTTTCCCGTTCGCTCACCACTACTTGGGAAATCGCTATTGCTTTCTCTTCCTCCAGCTACTAAGATGTTTCAATTCGCTGGGTTCGCCGCTATCAGTCTATGTATTCAACTGATGCTTACTGGGTTGCCCCATTCGGACATCTCCGGATCAATGCTTGCTTCCAGCTCCCCGGAGCTTATCGTCGGTCGCCACGTCCTTCTTCGCCTCTGTGTGCCTAGGTATCCACCGTTAGCCCTTTGTAACTTGACCACTTGATTCTTTCATGGTGGTCGCTTGTTTTATCTTCCGATTTCTCGGATGATAGACACGCTTTGATGACTTAATTTCTATGCAGTTTTCAAGGTTCTGACTAGAGTT
>NZ_JAUBTL010000001.1:6030-296956 GCF_036702475.1 Microcoleus sp. D2_18a_B4 | reverse complement strand
ACTGACAACGACCTATATTTTAGGTTCGGTCTATTATCAGATGGTCTCCCTAAAAGGAGGTGATCCAGCCACACCTTCCGGTACGGCTACCTTGTTACGACTTCACCCCAGTCATCAGCCCTGCCTTCGGCATCCTCCTCCTTTACAGGTTAGAGTAATGACTTCGGGCGTGGCCAACTTCCATGGTGTGACGGGCGGTGTGTACAAGGCCCGGGAACGGATTCACCGCAGTATGCTGACCTGCGATTACTAGCGATTCCGCCTTCATGCAGGCGAGTTGCAGCCTGCAATCTGAACTGAGGCAGGGTTTACGGGATTAGCTCGCCCTCGCGGGTTGGCTGCCCTCTGTCCCTACCATTGTAGTACGTGTGTAGCCCAGGACGTAAGGGGCATGCTGACTTGACGTCATCCCCACCTTCCTCCGGTTTGTCACCGGCAGTCTGTTTAGAGTGCCCAACTTAATGATGGCAACTAAACACGAGGGTTGCGCTCGTTGCGGGACTTAACCCAACATCTCACGACACGAGCTGACGACAGCCATGCACCACCTGTGTTCGCGCTCCCGAAGGCACTCTTCTGTTTCCAAAAGATTCGCGACATGTCAAGTCCTGGTAAGGTTCTTCGCGTTGCATCGAATTAAACCACATACTCCACCGCTTGTGCGGGCCCCCGTCAATTCCTTTGAGTTTCACACTTGCGTGCGTACTCCCCAGGCGGGATACTTAACGCGTTAGCTACGGCACTGTCCGGGTCGATACAGACAACACCTAGTATCCATCGTTTACGGCTAGGACTACTGGGGTATCTAATCCCATTCGCTCCCCTAGCTTTCGTCCCTGAGTGTCAGTTATGGTCCAGCAGAGCGCCTTCGCCACCGATGTTCTTCCTGATCTCTACGCATTTCACCGCTACACCAGGAATTCCCTCTGCCCCTACCATACTCTAGCTGTTCAGTTTCCACTGCCTTTCCGAAGTTAAGCCCCGGTCTTTGACAGCAGACTTGAACTGCCACCTGCGGACGCTTTACGCCCAATCATTCCGGATAACGCTTGCATCCTCCGTCTTACCGCGGCTGCTGGCACGGAGTTAGCCGATGCTGATTCCTCTGGTACCGTCAGGTTGCTTTCACAACTTTCTTCCCAGAGAAAAGGGGTTTACAACCCAAGAGCCTTCTTCCCCCACGCGGTCTTGCTCCGTCAGGCTTTCGCCCATTGCGGAAAATTCCCCACTGCTGCCTCCCGTAGGAGTCTGGGCCGTGTCTCAGTCCCAGTGTGGCTGATCGTCCTCTCAGACCAGCTACCGATCGTCGCCTTGGTGGGCCTTTACCCCCCCAACTAGCTAATCGGACGCGAGCTCATCTTCAGGCTATAAATATTTTCCCTTGCGGTACATCGGGGCTTAGCAGTCGTTTCCAACTGTTGTCTCCGTCCTGAAGGCAGATTCTCACGCGTTACTCACCCGTCCGCCACTAAGTATTTCTACTCCGTTCGACTTGCATGTGTTAAGCAGACCGCCAGCGTTCATCCTGAGCCAGGATCAAACTCTCCGTGTTGGATTGTTTTTTTTGGCTTGAGTCAAGTTCTTTCTACTCAGCACAAAGGCTGGCTTTTTTTCCCTTGACTTTTTTCTCGTTGTTTGCGATATTGAGTTCAGCTCTCGCTTTTACTCTCAATCTTGATTTTTTTGACGAGGTTAATAGTGCTTTAAGCTTTCAAACTATTCTTTTTTCTAGGTTCAGTTTTTGACCTTTAGTTCGCGGTTGTTTGAACCGCTTCCCTTCTGGCGCTTTATTAATGTATCAACTCTACCAAGAGTTGTCAAGCGTTTTGTGAAAATATTTTTGACTTTTTTTTGAACCTATACACAGTAAGGGTTTCGACACTTATGGCCGGCTCCGGTATCCCTTGGCTGACTCCTCTTTTAACTATGGGGTCTTTTTTTTGGCCAAAATACGGCTTTGGGGCGGACTATCTCCCCCGCATGGATAGAAGAAGTGCGATTCGTTGAAACGTGAATCACGGTGAAAGCCCGTACATAGCGTTTCCAGCCACAAGGCTGAACTCTCGGTCTGATAAGGGTGTAAGTCCCTTCTGCCAGACTCAGGTATGACTCCCTATCTGCCCACACCGACCAAGCTCGATTCTTGGAGAGTGAAGCTGGGAACAGGACGCAATCAGGTGCGACTCGTTCTAGAACAAATACATAACTCTAGGTGAGAACGTCAAGGCAGAACCTTGAAAATCTCATAACTGGTTTACGGATGAAGGTGCAAGTCCTTCACTGTAAGGGATACAGTTACTCCCTATCTGCCCACAATGACCGAACTCGGAATTTCGGAGGTTGAAGCTGGGGACAGGGCGCAATCTAGAGCCTAAGCAGATACGGCACACTGGCGCTAATGGAGAGACAGCATGGTTAAAAATGACCTCAAAAAGCGTCTTACGTCCAATCGGTAATCTGAAATAAAAATACCGACTTCACATCCTAATCTCGCGGCAATGTCTGATTGTTAGCCGTTATCCCATGAGATGGATGTAGGCGAATTGGTCAAACCTAAACTGTCAAACAATCTGTAAACCGGAACGAGGAAAAACGGACTAAGGGTCAAGGGGATGTCGAACCCCGACGTAGGCTGGACGAGCAGCGGAACTCCCTGAGTTCGGGTAGGACAGACCGTAATTGGTCGCTCGGTGTTCAGAAAACATGAACTGGAGTAGAGAATGATTAGACACAGCAATAACGCTAGTGAATCCTGGAGAACGTTGCCGTGACTTATTCCGCCGTGACTTATTCCGCCTACAAAAGCGAGTGTTCAAAGCTATTCGAGAGGGCGACAGGCGGAGAGCAGCTTCACTTCAGAAGCTGATTCTTAAATCCACCGCAGCGAGGCTAAGGGCAATACGCCAAGTCACGCAGCTCAATGCTGGAAAAAAGACTGCCGGAATTGATGGTAAGGCTTCCCTCTCATTCGAGGATAGATTCGCTTTGAGTGAACAACTCAAACAATCAGTTAACAATTGGAAGCACTCAAAACTACGAGAGATACCCATCCCTAAGAAAGATGGTAAGACTCGTATTCTGAAAGTCCCCACCATTGCGGACAGAGCATGGCAATGCCTTGTTAAATACGCACTGGAACCAGCACACGAGGCAACTTTCCATGCGAGGAGTTATGGATTTAGGGCAGGCAGATCGGCACACGACGCGCAGAAATATCTGTTCGACAATCTGAATTCCAGAGTAAATGGGATAGAAAAGCGGGTCATAGAACTCGATATCGAAAAGTGCTTCGACAGGATAAGCCACAAATCAATTATGGAACGGCTCATTGCCCCAACGGGTATAAAGCTCGGAATCTTCCGATGCCTCAAAGCAGGAGTCAACCCAGAATTCCCCGAACAGGGTACACCTCAAGGGGGTGTGGTGAGTCCCCTACTTGCCAACATTGCGTTGAATGGGATAGAGGACATACACCCATCAGTTCGTTATGCGGACGACATGGTTAGCGCGACACGATGTCGCATGTTGTGAGTGAGGAGGTGACTTCTCTAGGTTAGTGTCCAAACCTATCCTCAATCTCCAAGGGCATCACTGGTAACGGTGGGGTCTTTTGCAAGGAGGTAACGTCTAAGGAGCGTCCAAGCCATTTGGACAAACCGGGCAAGAGGAAGACTGAATGGGTGAACGCAAGTGAATCTCTGATGAGGCTGCGTGACGTCTGGTCATCGAAATATGGCTGATACGGTGATGAAGCCCACATTCCGCACCCTCAACTGGCACACACACAGTTGGGGTGGGAAGGAAGAGTCGATGGGTCGGTGAGATTTGAGTAATAAATACTCAGAAAGCCGTGTGACGATCGCGATTTGTGGTCAATTTTGAAAAATACAGCCGACGGAAGTGCTTCTGTGAAAGATCGTTGGAGATTAAGTGCGCGCCACAACAACCAACCTGTGTCGCTCGAAAGCTTGGTAAAACGATTCAGGATGAAAATGTGCGATCGTGTAAATGAACAACAAAAACCAGTCGTCCCCTGTGCAGCGCTGGGGATAAAAATAGTCTAAACTCAGGTAGCAAACAACTCGCTCGAACTCAAGAAGCCCGTGCATCAAGCAACTGAGATAACCGTCTCTAACCTCGACCATCTTGGTCTGATAGCAGGTCTAGTTGATGAAATAGGAATTGTCCAAAAAATCAACGAGTTAATAGGGGAACAACCGGGTGAGATTGTCAGTCCGGGTCAGGCAGTCAAAGCGATGATTATCAATGGGTTAGGGCACGTTTGGGCTCCATTATACTTATTTCCCAAATTTTTTGAAGGCAAAGCAATCGAACATTTAATGGGTGAAGGTATTCAAGCATCACACCTTAACGAATACCGCTTAGGTAGAGTATTAGACAAGCTATATTTAGTAGGAAGGAGCCAAATATTTACTACTATCGCCGCTTCCGCAGCTCAAAAATTTGAGATCGATACAGGGACAGCCCATTTAGATTCAAGTTCCTTTCACCTGCATGGCAAATACGAATCAGAGCTAGCATCTGTATCTGTTATCGAGTCAGAAACGGCACTCGATCGCGGAGATCGCGATTCCACTAAACCTGTGTCATCGGCCGTGCCAATTAAGATTACCTACGGCTACTCCCGCGACCACAGGCCCGACTTAAAACAATTCATTTTAGATTTAATTTGTAGTAGGGATGGAGATGTACCACTATTTTTACGGGTGCGTTCGGGAAATGAATCAGATCGTGCCGTATTCACATCAATTTGTCAGGAGTTTAAACAACAGTTAAATCTGGACAGTTTAATGGTTGCTTCGGGTGCATTATATTGAGCCCCAAATTTCTCCATTTTAACCAATTTAAGATGATTAACTCGCGTACCGTTGAGCCTAAAACAAGCGCAGCAACTGGTATTTCAGTTAAATGAAACAGAATTTAACTCTAGTTCTGTGACGGGATATACTTGGTCAGAACACAAAAGTAATTATGGTGGAATTACACAAAGATGGTTAGTAGTAGAGAGCAGTTTACGTCGTGATGCCGACCCACGTAAATTAGAAAAAAAACTCAAAAAAGCTGAAATTGAGGGTCAGAAAAAGTTGCGAGAGTTGTCAAATATTGAATTTGCTTGTGACACCGATGCCTTGTCAGCAGCCCGTCGTTTATCTACAGAAGTAAAATATCATAATTTCACCCAAATTAGTAGCAGACAATCGACAGCAAAATCCGATGCTAATTCGACCATATCTGACATTTATAGCTCTAAGTTAATATTTAAAGTTCAAGCACAACTAGAATTAGATGAAGCGTGCGGTAGCCAAGGCAACAAAAGCTAGTGGTAGATTTATCTTAGCTACTAATGTGCTGGAGGCATCACAATTAAATCCTGATGAAATGATTGTAAAATTTAAGGAACAGCAGTCGGCAGAGAGAGGGTTTGGGTTTTTGAAAGACCCCTTATTTTTTACGGATAGCGTGTTTCTAAAGTCGCCGGAAAGAATCGAGGCTTTAACTTTGATAATGGGTTTGTGTTTGTTGGTTTATACTTTAGGTCAAAGGTTACTCCGGCAAAACTTGCAACTCACTAATAAAACCATAAAAAATCAGTTGGGTAAAGGAACCAATCGACCTACTTTGCGCTCGATATTCAAAATTATTCAATCGATTCATGCCGTTTTTATTCAAGTAATTCAACAAGTTTCTAAGTTGACATCCGAACGGTTAGCTATCTTAAATTTGTTGCCAGTCACCTGTCGGTTTTATTATTTATTGTTGTGAAATGAAGTCGATTATTGATTGGTAAAACTGACTTACATTTAAATAATTGTTGATTCAGCAGTGATGTATTATTGTCATAATGCAGGCGATATGCTGGAAATTAATAGTTGTTAATGGTCTGATTTTTGACGTTTTATGGGTTAAGAAGATTTAATTTATGCCCTCACGTCAATTTTTAGGAATTCCTAACTGGGTGATGATCTCGTTGCATAGATTTTTGGGTGTTTTTACTCACGCTCTATCTCAGATGATTCACTTTTTCCCCCTCAATCCGCCGGTAGTGCCAGTTGGGGGTGCGGAATGTGGGTTGTAATTCTCGCCTTTACTTTTTACACAAGTCTATCATATCTTTAAAAAAATGGTATTAGATATTATCGATCGCCTAACGGCTGCTGGCAATTTACAAGCCAATTTAATGAACCGAGGAGATGCAATTGAAGCATTAAAAATTACTAGAGGAAGTTTAGTCTGTGCTTTGAAAACAGAGAGAATTCTCAGGGAAAATCAGCAATTTATCGGTCGCCGTTACGAGTTATTTGCTAATATTGAAAGTAATTTGGCTGCTTTGATGGCGGTGGATGTGAGCGATCGGGCGACTGAATACGGGCGGTTGCTGAATGAGGCTTTGGAAATTGGGATGAGCGTACACAAAGAGGTAAGAAAGTTACAAAATGGGCGTTAGAGTTGCTGGAGAGTTCGTGGTTTATAGTAAAAATAGTAACTTCTATATTGCACCATGCTCAAGAACAGGCAAGATGCCTGTTCCACAAAGAGTGAATTTTCTTGTGGGAGTAGGTTTGGGCATCCTGCCCGCCCCTGAAACGCTTATTGAAAATGGTGCAATATAGAAGTTACTACAATTTTTTTGCCACCGGAAATTTCAATCCTCAAAAATATCCAACTGTTCGCCCTCCGACTCTTTTTTACCATTTTTTTTAACACCTTTCCGCAGCCCGATCGCAATTTTGCTATGTTTCTCAATCTGCTTCATCACCTGTCTCGCCCTGTCAATCACCGACGGCGGTAAACCAGCTAATCTGCCCGCTTCAATTCCGTAAGATTTGTCAGCACCTCCCGGCTGAACTTGGTGCAAAAATACGATTTGATCCGGCAATTCTTTCACTGTCACCTGATAATTTGCGACATTATCCAAAATAGAAGCTAACTCATTCAATTCGTGATAGTGAGTCGCAAAAATTGTCCGCGCCCGAATCTCGCTTGCTAAATATTCTGCCACAGACCAAGCAATCGACAGTCCGTCAAAGGTTGCCGTTCCCCTGCCAATTTCATCTAGTAAAACCAATGATTGCGGCGTCGCGTGATTGAGAATATTTGCAGTTTCGTTCATTTCCACCATAAAGGTAGATTGACCGGTTGCCAAATCATCTACTGCGCCGACGCGGGTAAAAATGCGATCGCAAATTCCCAAACTCGCAGCTTTCGCCGGCACAAAACTGCCCATCTGCGCCATTAACTGGATCAAACCCACCTGCCGCAAATAACAACTCTTGCCGCTAGCATTCGGCCCGGTTAAAATAATTAAATCTGGGCGGTTTAGCGATTCTTCCCGACCCAAAAAAGCAGAATTAGGTACAAAAAATCCCGGCGGCAAAGACTTTTCCACCACCGGATGACAACCTTCAATAATTTTAATTTCCCGACTTTCTGTCATAGTCGGGCGGCAGTAATTCTGGTAAACTGCTACTTCTGCCAAACCGCACAAAACATCTGCCGCCGCCACGGCGCGGGAAACGTTGCGAATAATTTCGGCGTGTTCTCCTACCTCCGATCGCACTTTAGCAAAAATATCGTATTCCAATTGATTTAAATCTTCCCGCGCTGTCAGAATTCGGACTTCTCTTTCTTTTAATTCTTCAGTGCTATAACGTTCTTCATTGGTGAGAGTTTGCTTGCGGGTGTAGTCCTTCGGCACTTGGTCTACTTTCGATTTGGTAATGCTGATGTAATAGCCAAAAGCTTTATTGTAGCCTACTTTTAAATTAGAAATTCCCGTGCGTTTTCTCTCGGTTGCTTCTAAATTTGCAATCCATTCTTGGTCGGCTGATGCAGTGTGGCGCATTTCATCTAGCATGGGATTGATTCCCGATCGAATCAAACCTCCTTCTTTTAAATGAATCGGCGGTTCGTCAACTAAATGAGCGTGAATTTTACTTGCTAATTCTTCTAAAAGTGGCGGTACATTTTGCAGCGCTTTCAAATAGGGCGAGCGCCCTTGGGCTGCGATCGAAGCTAATTCCGGCAGTTTCGAGAGAGAATCAGCTAAAGCGACCAAATCCCGCGCGCTAGCGGTTCCCGAACCGGCGCGGCCTGTCAGTCTTTCGATGTCGTAAATTTGGCGCAGCAACTGCTGCAAATCTTGGCGCAGACCGTTATTTTCTACTAATTCTTGAATCGTGTCGTGTCGGGCGCAAATGCCTTTAATGTTGAGCAAAGGTTGCAGCACCCAGCGGCGCAAAGCGCGGCCTCCCATTGCGGTGCTGGTTTTGTCTATAGCCCACAGCAGCGAACCGTGAAAAACCCCATCTCTCACTGTTTGAGTAATTTCGAGATTGCGGCGGGTTTGGTAGTCGAGTATGAGAAAATCGGTGAGAGTGTAAGTGTGTAGTCTTTGCAAAGAAACTGCTTTTTCCTTTTGAGTTTCTTCGAGATATTGCAGCAAACCGCCGGCGGCACGCACTGCGAGGGAAAGGTGGCCGCATCCCATACCTTCAAGCGATCGCACTTTGAACTTTTGCAGGATTCTCTGTTTTGCTTCGGACAAAGTAAACGGAATTTGCGATCGCAAAGAATAGCAAAACGAATTCGGCAAACAATCGGGCAAATGCTCGGATTTCTCTCCGGGCCTCAACATAGTCACCAAATCCGGCGCATTAGTCGGTACCAAGACTTCCGAAGGCTGCAAGCGCAGCAATTCTAGGGTTAATTGTTCTAAACTGTCTGCTTGGGTAGTGACGAATTCTCCCGTAGAAATATCTGTATAAGCCAATCCCCAATGTTCCCCAGCGATGACGACTGCTGCTAAAAAATTATTTTGTCTGGGTTTGAGCATTCCGTCATCAGTCAGAGTTCCGGGAGTGAGAATGCGGGTAATTTCTCGCTTGACTTGGCGGCCTTCTTTCGCAGCTATCGAGGCATCTTCTACTTGGTCGCAAACTACTACAGCATAGCCTTTTTCTACTAACATTGATGTGTAGCGGTCGAGTGCGTGGTGCGGCACTCCTGTCATCGGCACTCTGCCAATTTCTTTGCCGCTTTCTTTGCTAGTACAAACAAGTTCTAATTCCTGCGAAATAGTAACTGCATCTTGGAAAAAACACTCAAAAAAATCTCCGACTCGAAACAATAAAAGTGCGTGGGGATACTGTTCTTTCACTTCCACATACCGCTGCATCATCGGCGTCAGCTTGGTGAATTCTAGTAGGCGGTGGTCGGCATTGCGGATGTTGGGTTGATGGGGGTCTGTTGGGGTAGATGCAGTGTAAGGCATAAAAGGCGATCGATAAATTTTAATCTTTAACAACTTTAGCGCAAGCTCGGCTTTTAGCTCTAACTAATATACAATATTTGACGATTAATCCTCCTTAAGCAGGGTGCGTGATTCTCAATATTGGGGAACAGTGTTGAGCTATACAAAAGTCACGCACCCTACTTAATAATCGATAAACCCGCTTTTAGTTGAGAAGTTTTAGGTCGCTACTTATCTAATGTGAGTGAGGACACCGCTTTAGTGAGATTAAGCGCGAAAATTTTATTAATTGTGAGAGGGGAGCGATCGGCGATCGACAAAAACAATCTCATCCATCTCGCTGTTAGCTGTTATGGCAGAAGGAAGAAGCAAGAAGGAAGAAGGAAGGATTTCAGCAATTAAGAACGTCCTAACCGTCGGGCGTGGTTGCTATAAATGTTGGTGGTTAACAGAACAAGGTGAAATCTCCCGCACTTTAGTTGGAGGATAAACTTTACATTTTTGTTATTGAAAACAGCCGGAAGATAGATTTATAAATTATACCTCGGATAGAGAGAGAATATATTTTATATGCTTAAAATTAAAACATCCAAGCAGGTAATTTATCGGCGTAGTAAATTTAAGATTTAGAATCAAAAATCTGCTAGCTAGTAGTTAACTAGAGGAAAAAAAATAATGAAAGCTCTTTGCTGGCACGGAGCAAATGATGTGCGAGTTGATAATGTACCAGACCCAACAATTATCAACCCGCGCGATGCGATAGTTAAAATCACGTCTACAGCAATCTGCGGCTCAGATTTGCACCTCTACAACGGCTTGATCCCGACAATGCAATCGGGCGACATCATGGGCCACGAATTCATGGGGGAAGTAGTCGAACTCGGCAGCGAAGTCAAGAACTTAAAAAAGGGCGATCGCATTGTCATTCCTTTTACTATTTCTTGCGGCAGTTGCTTCTTTTGCAACCGCGATTTGTGGTCGCTGTGCGACAACTCCAACCCCAATGCAGGATTGGCTGAAAAAATCTACGGCCATTCGCCGGCTGGACTGTTTGGCTTCTCCCATTTAACGGGCGGCTATGCAGGAGGTCAAGCAGAATACGCGCGGGTTCCGTTTGCAGATGTCGGCCCTTTAAAAATTCCCGACGGACTTTCGGACGAACAAGTATTGTTCCTCACCGATATCTTTCCTACGGGTTACATGGCGGCCGAAAACTGTGACATTCAGCCGGGGGATACGGTAGCCGTTTGGGGATGCGGCCCAGTCGGACAATTTGCGATCAGAAGCGCGTTTATGCTGGGGGCCGATCGAGTAATTGCGATCGACCGCGTACCGGAACGCTTGCAAATGGCGGCTGCGGCCAAAGCTGAAATCATCAACTACGAAGAAATGGACGCTGGGGAAGCCGTCACCGAAATGACGGGGGGACGCGGGCCCGACTCCTGCATCGACGCGGTGGGGATGGAAGCCCACGGCACCGGTCTCGACGCTTTGTACGACAAAGCTAAGCAAGCCGTGCGGTTGGAGAGCGATCGACCCACTGCCCTGCGACAAGTGATAGTAGCTTGCCGCAAAGGCGGCACAGTCTCAATTCCCGGCGTTTACGGCGGCTTTGTTGACAAAGTGCCCCTAGGTGCAGCTTTCAACAAAGGCTTGACCCTGAAAATGGGACAAACGCACGTTCACCGCTATTTGCGGCCTTTGCTCGATCGCGTTCAAAAAGGCGAAATTGACCCGTCATTCGTAATTACGCACCGAATGAAATTGGATGAAGCGCCCCACGCCTACGAGATTTTCCTAAACAAAAAAGACAACTGCATCAAAGTTGTCCTCAAACCCTAACTCGCATTCAATTGACAAGGAGAAACTATGCTTTTACAAGAAAAAGAATCAGGCGACTTGATTGAAATCCTCGATGTAGATGCTTTAATCAGCCCTACAAAAAATGAAGTGCCGGGAAAAAATCAAGCTGGTCAAGAAGAGCAAGAGACAGCAACTTTTCCAAAAAGTAATTTAGTCTTTCCTTCCGGTGAAACTTTGCCGCGCTGTTGGACTGAGGAAAATTATCAAACTCATTGATTCTTCTGATTCTTCCCATCCCCTTTAACAAGGGGGGAGGGGAAGCTAGGGGTAGGAACAGGGCACATAGGTGTCAATTTAACCCGAAAAATCGCTCTGAGACTGAAGTCCCTGTCTAAAGGTTCGTAGTGGGGACTTCCGTATCCGATTGACTAATTAAATAATTGTGGACTAAAGTTTTTACTACCAAATAGTTTTTTGGAATAAGTCTAATAACTAACAACAAATAAGTTATGCAATTGCAAGCAGTAATTCTCGACATTGACGGTACTCTGACGCTCAGCAATGACGCCCACGCTCAAGCTTGGGTAGAGGCATTTGCGGCTTACGGCTACGAGGTGCCGTTCGAGAAAGTTCGCCCGCTAATTGGCATGGGAGGCGACAAAGTTATACCCCAAATGGTATCAGGACTTTCCGACGAAGCAGGCGACGGGAAAAAGATTGCACAGCGGCGCAAAGAACTGATTATTAACCGCTTTAGTCCCGAACTTTCTCCAACCCCCGGTTCGCGCGATTTGCTGTTAAAAATGCAGCAAGAAGGATTGCGGCTAATTATTGCTACTTCAGCTACCACCGAAGAACTTTCCGGTTTGCTGAAAGCTGCACAAGTTGACGATTTATTGGATCAAGCGCAAGCGGCGACATCGAGTGATGCGGAAGCTTCTAAACCGGAACCGGATATTGTGGAAGCTGCTTTGAGCAAATTGCAGATGGAAGCGAGTCAGACTGTGATGTTAGCTGATACTCCTTACGATATCGAAGCTGCGGGCAAGTGTGGGGTGCCAGTAATTGCTTTTCGGTGCGGAGGTTTCGATGATGCTTCGCTGGCAAATGCTGCGGCAATTTACGATCACCCTGCTGATTTGTTGGCGCATTATGACGATTCTATTTTAGGGAAAAAAAATTAGTAGCGCGTTGAAGTAAGATGGCTAACTGCGGGGAATCGCCCCTAAAGTAACCTAATCGGTTACGATCCGATCGACTTGATGCGCTTCTGTGATGTCTGGAATATCCAGCCGCGCAGCTAATTTGCGAATGACTGCTTCCGGTACTGTTGCTGTGCGCGATCGATTCCGCTGCAATATTTCTTCTAGAGGTACTTCTAAATAAACAATGCGAATGCGCGCTTGGTAAGCAGCAAAAAAATTAATTAATTGCTGCCGCATTTGTTTAGTGGTATTCGTGGCGTTCCACACAAAAGAACGCCCCTCATTCATGTATTCGCGCGCTCTTTGTTTGGCGGCTGTCACCACATTTCCTGGGGTTTCGTCGGGAGGGACATTCATCTCTTTTCGCAGTGCATCCAGCGAGATTACTGGCAAATTTGGGAGATTTTTCCGAATCCAATAATCTTTACCGCTTGCGGGCAAGCCAGACATCAAAATTACTTCGCATTTAGTGTCGTCAAATGCTTCGTAATCCGGGTTTCCATTCTCTTTGCGGAAGTAGATAAATCGGCTGTGTGCTGAGGGGAATTGTCGGGGAGAATCCAAACAATTATTTTCTTGACAAAACTCCCGAAATAGTTGTATTTTATCGAGTAATTCTTGTTTGTCGGCGCAGTGGCGGCCGCGCACGTCTGCTTCGGCTAAAAGTGCGAGGAAATCGCAGCGGACAACTTGACTAACTTTAATTACAGACTGCTGCGGGTTGGCTTTGTCGATCAGCCAGATGGGTAAACTGCCGAATTGGACGATCGCCACCACTGTTTCGCGAATCTCAAACTGCACGGGCGGCTCGAATTGAGATAAAATTTGTCTGACCATTCTCGCACCTTGGCGGGCGTGACCTTTTGAGCTAATTCTGCCGTCGGCTTCTATTTTTGTAAAGGCTGGTTTGGCGACATCGTGCAGCAAAGCGGCGGCAAAAAGTATCGATCGTTCTTTTTCGGGAAGTTGCCGCCAATTCGGGGAAGATATTAATGCTTCGCAGACCATTCTGGTATGAATTAAAACGTCTCCTTCAGCGTGATAAATCGGGTCTTGCTGACAGCCTTTTAAGTTTTGAATCCAATCGAAATGATTTTGAATGCTGTCCCAATCCAGAAACCAATCGGGCGGTTCGGGACAAAAGGGAAAAGTCCAAGGCGGCGCTAACAGTGTATTCATAACTTTACTTGTTGGATTTGACTGAAGAACTCATCAGTCCTATGGAAGAGGACTTTAGCTTTGAGTCAGGGGTTTAAACCCCTGCCGGACTTCGGGAAAGAGCGTGGAAAGTTGACGCCAAGGGTCGGCATTTCTTACTTTACTCACATCTTGCACCATTCTCAATTACTTGTTTAGGAACAGGCTTTTCGGCCTGTTCCACAATAAAACTCATTCTTTGTGGAACGGGCCGGAGAGCCCGTTCTTGACAATGGTGCAAGATATTAGGAACAGGCTTTTCGGCCTGTTCCACAATAAAACTCATTCTTTGTGGAACGGGCCGGAGAGCCCGTTCTTGACAAATGGTGCAAGATATCTCTTTACAAACTAAAATTAAATAAATCTGCACCTGGACGCAGAATATTGGGTACAATTGGGCGATTGAGCCAATGTCCGTCGGCGTTTTTAATCGCTGTTAAAAAACTGGCACGCACGTATTTGTAACGCGCCTTGACAATTCCGTCTTCCTCTACTTTAATATACAAACCTTCCATAATATCGCTCTTGTCAGTCTCTTTCAAGCATCGTTCTTCATCTAATCCCAATTCCCCGCAGTACAAACGCAAGCTTTCCAAATGTCCCGGTTGAATAAAATTAGATTTTCCCATAAACTGCATCATGTGCTTGGGCGATTTCAGCACTCCAGAAAACAGCACGGGAACCGACACTAACGGCAGTCCTGTTAACAACTTCTGGCGGGATTCTGTACTCAAAAATTGACTGGTTTCTAAGTCCAGCACGTCGTATTCCATAAAATAGTGCGGCAAAAAATCATAAAAAACAGTGTGTTTCGCATAAAGCCATTCGCCGTAAAGAATGTAGCGATTTCCCAGCACTTCTCCCAGGGCTCCGCTGAGACTGAAAGCCCACTGTTTGAATAAGTTAAAATGTTTTTCCCTCGGCCCGCCGGTGAGATAGTGGCCGCGACTTTGCAGCAGCATTTGTCCATCTGGTGCGAAGCTGATGCCTGTATTAGCGCCGTCTACCTTTTCTTCAATCACTGTCGGGCGATCGATCACAGCGCTAAATGGCACGCTGTCGAGGTCTTCATCACCCGGTTGGAAACGCGAACCTTCGATGTGATAAGTTCGAGGATATTTAACAATTTTGACCATCAGCCAATCCCTTTGAGATTTGAGACTTTAGAGGCGACCCAATCTATTTAACCATTATAATGGAATTATCACAAAGGAGCGTGTAAGTTGAAAACTCAAAATTTCCAAAGCATATCATCAGCAATCGCTGGGATTCTCTTAGTAGGCGCGCTACTCATCGGCTTAAACTCTTTTGTCGTCATCAATCCAGGTGAAGCAGGGGTGGTTAGCGTTTTAGGAAAAGCCACAGATGGAGCATTGTTAGAGGGGTTTCATCTCAGACCCCCGTTGATCTCCAAGGTAGATGTGTACGATGTAACAGTGCAAAAGTTTGAAGTTCCCGCCCAGAGTGCTACTAAAGACCTTCAGGATTTAAATGCCAGTTTTGCGATCAACTTTCGCCTCGATCCTGCGAGAATAGTTGATGTCCGAAGGACTCAAGGAACTTTGGAGAATATAGTCTCAAAAATTATTGCTCCTCAGACGCAAGAAGCATTTAAAACAGCGGCTGCACTGAGAACCGCCGAACAATCTATTACTCAAAGAAGTGAACTGAAGCGAGACTTTGATACTGCCTTAAAAGAAAGGCTATCAAAGTATGATGTAATCGTGCTCGATACGAGCGTTGTTAACATTCGATTCTCCACAGATTTTGCGAAAGCGGTTGAGGAGAAACAGGTTGCTGAACAGCGGGCGCAAAGGGCTGTTTATGTGGCTCAGGAAGCAGAACAGCAGGCTCAAGCTGACATTAACCGCGCTCAAGGTAGGGCTGAAGCTCAAAGACTTTTGGCTGAAACTTTGAAGGCTCAGGGCGGCGATTTAGTGCTGCAAAAAGAGGCGATCGAAGCTTGGAGAAGCGGCGGCGCTCAGATGCCAAAAGTGCTGGTGATGGGCAGCGGTTCGAGTCGGGTTCCTTTCATTTTTAATATGAACGATATTCAGGAAGAACCCGATCGCCCGCAAGTGACCAACGATTAAAATATGGCTGAGGGTAACAAACCCGGTGTCTGGGAAAATATGGGCTTTGCTAACCAGAAATCTCGGAATAAACCGGGTTTCCTCAGAAAGCGCACATAAGTCTTATGAGAGTTGCCGGAATATGCTACACTTCTGAAAGCCACAATATAACGACAGTTTGAAACCTGTCGTTATAAAAGCGAAGTCCGCAATTAACACGCAGGCAACACACTCATTTTAGGAAGCAAGGAAAAATCATGACCCGCGCTATAATGGAAACCGACAAAGGCACAATCAATTTGGAATTGTTTGATGCGGATGCGCCTAACACAGTGAAGAATTTTGTTGACTTGGCCGAAAAAGGTTTTTACGATGGATTGGCTTTTCACCGAGTCATTCCTAACTTTATGATTCAAGGTGGCTGTCCAAAAGGCAATGGAACGGGCGGCCCCGGCTACAAAATCAAGTGTGAAATCAACTCGAACAAACATTTGGCAGGAACTTTATCGATGGCTCACGCAGGTAAAGATACGGGTGGTAGCCAATTCTTTATTTGCCATTCTCCCCAGTCTCATCTAGATGGAGTTCACACAACTTTTGGCAAAACTGAGGATATGTCTGTCGTCAATGCTATCCGCCAAGGTGACAAGATTATTTCGCTCAAAATTGAGCATTAATTTTCTCTAATTAGTTGCGTTTGTAGTAAGGACTTTAGTCCTTATTGCAAACAAAACTTGTGAAAGTTAAGAGTTTTAAAATCTACAATTTATGACCAATAATTTCTTGATGGTACCCGCCACGTGATTTATCCGTGGAATCAATCCCAAATCCAAAATCCTTGCATCCCCAAGCCCCCGGATTTATCCGTGGTGTCAATCTAAAATCTAAAATCTAAAATCTAAAATCGAATGACTGTTATAAATGATTCTGCTGTGGTGGCTGAGTTAACTGAACTATATTTAAAATACGAAAAAGCTCTTTGTACGAATGATATTGAAACTCTCGATAATTTGTTCTGGGATGCGCCGGAAGTTGTGCGGTTTGGGGTGACGGAGAACCTGTACGGGAGCGATGAGGTGAGGGCTTTTCGCAAAGGGCGATCGCCTGTAAATGTCGATCGAGAAATCTTCAACCTCAAAGTCGTGACTTTCGATGCAGACACGGCGGCTGTGACGCTGGAATTCCGCCGTGCGATCGATGGAGTAGTGCGGCTGGGGCGGCAGAGTCAGATGTGGCGCAAGTTTCCTCAAGGGTGGAAGATTGTTTCCGCTCACGTTTCTTTTTTGCCGGTGTAGATGTTAAAGGTAAGGAAACAATAATTGTCTAAAGCAGGCGAACTTTATGACTGAATCATTCATCCTCTAGAGCAACGTCTAATAATTCAATTTCCCGACTTTCTTCCTGATCTTCATAATTAAATTCTAATCGGCTCTGCTTAATAATTTCGCTCAATATATTGCTTAAGTACCCTTTGGCAACAGCTTGTTCAAATCTTTCTATCATAATAGGAACATTTATTATTTCTTCTATACATTCCATGTACTGAGATACTATAGCATTTATTGAATACAGCTTTCGAGCTTGTGCTTCAATCTTTGATTTAATTTCACTATCTGAATCTAAAGATTTAACTACAAATGTTATCGGATACCTTTCAATTTTATCAATGTCTAGGAAATATTTATTTACATCTACAGTTTCAGTCACCTGAAAAAAACGTCCTAGGGGTTTCATTACAAAGTCAATTCCCCCATCATTAGCATTTGTCCTACCTGTTTTAAACAGCTTTAAATTTTCTTGCTGGAGGCTGTCTAGTGCATAACCCCAATAAATAACTCGGTCATTGTAGTAGTATTTTAATATACTGTAGCTGACAATCTCGAAAAATCGAGCATCTACATTTGGCGCTACCATTTGTTTTATAAATTCTCTGACTTGAACCTCTGTCAATCTTTGAGCATCTTTACAAGTTTGAATAAACTTTTCAAAGCTATCTCTCTTAGCTTCAACGTAAGCATCAATTATGTGGATTACTGTTTCTGCTATATTGTGTTCATTCTCATTGATTTTGACTTTTAATAAATTTTGGTTAAACCAATACCTGTTATTTTTCCTCAAAATTGGGATGAACTCACAAGTGGGAAAATATCCTTCAAATTCTTCATTCATCCTATGGTTCAAGCCATGATTTTGAAGCTTTTGCCCGAATGGTAATTCACGCTGTCTCTTAAAAAGATTCGTATAAACTGCACCTTCATAATCTGAATACATTCCTATCTGATGAAATTTTTTCACCAAATAATCTTCAACTAAAACATAGATTGCGTATAAGTTGGCAAAACTTCCTCTTGATTTTGAGCCTTTATTTGAAGATTTAGTCTTGATATTCAAATATAAAATTAGCTGGCTTTCACGCAAGATTTGATACCCAACTTCGCCAAACTTATCCTCTAAAATTGTCTTAATTATTTTTGTAAATTCATGTTCCATTTTTATTAGAGTTGTAAGTTTAGCGTTAGCTGCTGTGGCGAAACTTCACCGGAGTTGACTTCAGACATGAGAGCCTCTTCACTCTCATCCGGGGTAATTTGCAACCTCCGCAATCCTATTTGTAGATACTTTTCTTGTAATTCTATACCGATTGATTTTCTGTTAAGCTGCTTGGCAACAAATGATGTTGTAAAAGTTCCCGAAAATATATCTAGTACAACGTCGCCCTCATTACTACTGGCTTTGATAATTCTTTCTAACAACGATGTTGGTTTTTGGGTAGGATGTTCCTCATACTCAGGCATACGATATCTCACTCTCGGAAACTCCCACACATTACCTGGAACTTTTTTAGAATTATATACTGATGGTGTAGCCTTGCGGTAGTCAATTAGTTTTCTAACAGCTCCGGTTTTCGCCTCTACCAGAATATCTGAGGAATTAAATGTATAATTTCGTTTGTCCTTGACGCAATATAAAATTGGTTCGTAAAGAGAGCCGTAAAATTTTTTTGATTGTACGCCCGAACTGTCATAATACCACACTATTCGAGAAAGGATTGTTAAGCGATCGCGCAAATATAAATCAAAGTAGGGCATACTTTGAGTAGACGCCATCACATACAAACTGCCGTTATGCTTGAGCTTATTAACACATAAATTTAACCAATTATAACTCCATTCTAAATAATCGCTTTCAAATTCCCACTTGTCTTTAAAACCATTGAAATCTTTGCCAATATTATAGGGAGGATCGGCAAAAATTAAATCTATTGAGTTGTCTTGGATTTCAGTGCCAAGCACTTCTAACACATCTCCTAAGATGAGTTTGTGGCCGTCAATATCAAAGATTTTCATTTAGCATAGCCTCTTCCAATTAATATTGGCTCTTGTCAAGTGTAGTCAGATATGTTCTATAAATATTTAATACAGTTCATATTTGAGCAAAGTACACGGAATCGAGCCATTGAAAACAGGAATTCGCCGCGATGTCCTGAGTCCCACCTTTTTACCCAACTCCTTATTTCCCGTCAAAATAAACGCATTCCAACCTTTAAAACGATGCTTGAAAATATCGCCCAACATCTTGTACAAATCTCCCAATTCGCTAGCATCCCCCAGGCGCTCTCCGTAGGGAGGATTGCAAATGAGAACGCCTCTGTCTGCGGGGGCTTCCAACTGAGATAACTCGGTTTGAGCAAACTGAATCTTACCGGAAATACCAGCTTGCTGCGCGTTCGTGCGAGCTTGAGTTAACATATCGGAATCGCGATCGCACCCTGCAATCACCTCTTTAAGTTCCGGTAACTCACTATTTTCCGCTTCCGCCCACAATTTATCCCACAAAGGTTCGTCAAAATCCCGCCAACTCATAAATCCAAACTTTTCTCGAAACAATCCCGGTGCAATATTCAATCCCTTTAACGTCGCTTCCAAAGGCAAAGTTCCAGAACCGCACATCGGGTCTAAAAACGGCAAATCTGGCGTCCATTCTGCCATCTCCAACAAAGCCGCAGCTAGGGTTTCTTTGAGGGGAGCAAGCCCCATCGCCGGTCGATATCCCCGGCGGTGCAAACTGCCGCCAGAACTGTCTAAACTTAAAATAGCTCTATCTTGATGAATGTGAAGGTTAATTAGCAAATCGGGATGCTCTACATCAACATTAGAACGCTTGTTAAATTGCAGGCGCTGTTGGTCGGCGATCGCATTTTTGACCTGCAAAGCTGTAAAGTGAGTGTGGTTCAACTTTTCGTTGCCGCCGGTGCAGTTTACTGCTAAAGTATTTTCGGGGTATAAGTATTCGTCCCAAGGGATTTTCTGCACTTCGCGGTAGAGCATATCCGAGTTGTAACACCGGAATTCGGCGATCGGCATTAGCACTCGAAAAATAGTTCTCGACCACAGATTGACGCGGTACAATAAAGTGCGATCGCCCGCAAAGTAAACCCCAGTAAAATCTGGCTTGACATCCTGAGCCCCTAAACGTTCTAATTCTTGGGCGGCAATTGTTTCTAAACCGCGCGCAACAGTAGCAAAATATTGATTCATTGATAATTGGGAATTGGGAATTGGGAATTGGGCATTGTTACTAACAACAGACACCAGACTGATGACTATAATAGCTGGTTTTAATCCTAACTCTCACAATAAATACTCTACCTTTACGATAAATCACTCGCATTAATCTGGGTGGGGGCGGGTTTGAGAGATTGTTCTTTGTTGGCTGTAATTGTTTGTGAAACCCGCCCCTACAGATTGTGAGAAATGTCCAAGTCACAAACTGTCAGTGGGGGCGGGTTTGAGAGATTGTTGTTTGTTGGCTGTAATTGTTTGTGAAACCCGCCCCTACAGATTGTGAGAAATGTGCAACTCACAAACTGTCAGTAATACTCGTGAAATTAAAAGCTTTCACGCGCACTCCGGGGACGACACTACCGCCGTAACGCTTCACTGCACTAACTGCATCCACATCGCGCAACATATCAGGTAAAACTTGATTGAAACGCAGGTTTTTAATCGGGTAAGCTATCTTGCCATCCTCAATCCAAAAAGTACCGTCGCGAGTCATTCCCGTTACTTCCAATGTTTTCGGATTAACGTAGCGCACGTACCAAGATCGACTGACAAAAATTCCTCGCTCGGTTTGAGCAATTAAATCTGCTAAACTTTGGTCGGAACCTGTCATTACGATCGGGTAATAAGCACCTTTTGCCTCTTTGCCTTTTTGTGCGGCCCAGTAGCGGGAATAAGACAAACTTTGAGGCACGCCATCTTTGATGATTTCCAAATAGTTATTGCTCAATCCGTCGCCGAAAAAAGTATTCGATCGCAGCAAAGGATGAGCCGGATCGCGCTGCACTTGCACTAACGGGCTGAAAAGTTGTTCCCCCGCGCGGTTTCCCGCTGGTTTTCCCTCTGCATCGGCGATCGACATAAACGATCGCCCCTCATCCGCCGCCCTCGCATCCAGCCCCCAAATCACCCACGGTAGCAAGCCCGCAAAAGCAGCGCCGTCAAAGATTACAGGATAAACGCCGGGAGTGACTTCGCGCGGGTTGCGCGATGCGATCGCCCGATCGAGCACTTGTTCTGCTAATTCGGCGATCGGCAATTCGTTGATACTCCAAGCAGTGCTCTTCGCCCAACTAGAACCGTCTTCAACGCGAGCAGTAAAGCTGAAATCCGCATCTGTAGACTGGTTGCAGGCACGGAGTCCGGTTGACGAGGCGATCGCGTACAGCGACGCATCAGTGCTCAAAGTGCCCGAACCATGAGCGCCCCCCTGGGAGGATCTGGCGCACGCTTGCTGCACCATTTCGGCCCGCGCTAGAGGCGATACAGTTGCCGTTGCTGCGTCGAATGCGGGCGATCGCAAATCGTAGGTTTGAGGCGGCAGCAGCGGCATCCATTCGGGGTCTGCCGGCGCAATTCTGGCTAATTCTTCCGATCGCTTGACTGCGGAGGCGATCGCATCTTCATCAAATTCTGTAACAGCAGCAGAGGCGCTTTTGTTACCGAAATAGCTAGTAATGCTCAGGCTAAATACAGTTTTGCTGATATTTTGGCTGATTTGATTTTCCGAGAATCTCGAAAGAGATTCCTCGCCAGTAGAGAGACTGACAAATACTTCCTCTGCTTTGGAGAGTTTGACTGCTTTTTCTACTAAAGATAAGGCTTGGTCTTCACTTAAAAGTGCGGGCGATGTTGTTACGAGCATAAGCTAAAGTCCCGGAAGATTTGTTGTATTTGAAAATACGTTTAGCCGCAATACTACGGTTAACTCGCCTGTACTAAAGAGCGTACTGCTAACACTTCATCTGCTCGCAGAGGTTCCACATCTGAAGGAGAAACAGCCACAACTAAAATCGATTCTCCTAAAGCATTAAATATTTCTAGAACGCAGCCATCATCTTCGCCTTCCCTTGGATGAGGTACGCGATCGACTAGCATGGCTACATCACCTTTTTTGAGCTGATATAGCGGCATATCCCGACACAATGCTACACGCTGGTAAAGTTCAAGTTTCACGTCGAGACTCCTTTTTGGGTTTGAGAGTAATAAAATGAAAACTTCCGTCAATTTGCCACTGCAACCAAATTGTAACAACTGCTAAATTACGTCCATTAGCCCCTGGCAACTCACCTTCGGCGCGAAAGAACTTTCCGAATTCATTAGCACCATTTTCTACTGCCTCAGCCGACGCTATCAAAAACTGGATGGCTGCTAACAAAGCTTCTGGGTTATCTTGACTAAAACCCCCTTGAGCGAGAAATTTTGACTTGTCATCTTGTGCTTTGGCAACAAGTAAATAGCGCGTCAACTTTGCTTCGGGTATGATAGCATCCGCTGGAATTTTCACATTAAAAACCTACAATCTAATTAAGAATTTCCCCCAATTTGAATATCTCTCACTCGCACCGGCACACAAGCGTGAGTCATCTGAGCAACCTGCATCGGTTCACCTTTGCCGCACATATTCGTGCCGCACTGAACCAGCTCCGACGCCGGTCCGATCGCATCTATTTGATTCCAGAAATCAGTAGTCATCGCCTGATAAGTTACATCCTTCAACATACCGACAACTTTACCTTTTTCCACTTTCCAAAAAGCATCGCCGCCGAATTGAAAATTGCGCCGCTGCTGGTCGATCGAATAACTACCCATACCGTCGATTAAAATCCCGTCTTCCGTATCAGCAATCATCTCTGCCAAAGTAGCAGTATGGCTGCCGCCATCCGGGCCAGGCTCCAATCCCAAATTGGGAATTCTCACCATCGGCACGCTAGACCAACTGTCAGCGTAAGCAGAACCGTTGCTGCTACCGCGTCCGAGGCGATAAGCCGTCTCTCTGTCAGTGAGATAATCAACTAAAATTCCATCCTTGACAACGTACCACTCTTGTGATTTTACGCCCTCATCATCGTAACCCATTGTACCGCGGCCACCTGGTTGAGTGCGATCGCACTTAAAATTCACCCAAGGTGCAGCGTATTGCAGTTTATTTAACTTATCAGTAGTAGCAAAGCTCGTGCCAGCAAAATTAGATTCGTAGCCGTAAACCCTGTCTAATTCAGTTGGATGCCCGACTGATTCGTGGATGGTCAAATACAAATTTGTCGGCTTAAGAATCAGGGATTTGCAAATACCAGCAGGGATTTTGGGAGCGCGGACTTTCTCAATAGCTTCGGCGGCAACTCTTTCGACTTGACTCAACAAATCATCGGGATTAATATGTTCGTAACCGATATTCAGCGGCGGGCGTTCGTAACTGCGACTTTGGGCATCTCCGCCCGCAATTGCCGTACAGTCAAAACCCGGATAGCTGCGGTAGATTGTTTGTTCGATTAGCGAGCCTTCTGTAGAAGCAAAAACCTTGTCTTCGCGGCTGGACTGCAAAAAAGAAGAAGCTTTTTTGATGCCTTGTGCGCCGTGTGCTAGCAGCTTCTCGTTGATAGTTAGCAACAGTTCAGCTTTGTCAGCAACGGGTACAGAAAAAGGGTCAATGGTGATGGGAGTAATGTAGGTATCGACATATTTTTCGACAGGCACTAACCGCACCGGTTCCTTCTGAGTTAAGCGGCTGCCTTTCGCGATTTCTACAGCCAAAGCGACTATTCTTGCCACCTCTGCGGGTGTTTTGCTGTGACTGGCGGCAAACCCCCAAGCACCGTCTAGAAGCACTCGCACGCCAAAACCGGAACTTACATTATCTGACAGTTGACTTAAAGAGCGATCGCGCGCGTAAAGATTCTGCCTTCGATAACTGCAAAAACGCACATCACCGTACTCGCAACCTGTTTTCCGAATCAAATCTACAGCCAAATTTGCTAACTCGTTAGCAGAGATTTTTGCAGTTAATTGCACCATAGTTATTCGTCATTCGTCGTTAGTTGTCAATTATTATAACATATTTGAATAAACCGCGAAGACGCGAAGGACGCGAAGGAAGGAAAGAGAGAGGTCTTTCTCATATCGTTTACGGTTGTTTCGGAATGATTAAACCGCAGAGACCGCAGAGACCGCAGAGGAAGAAAAGAGAGAGATAAATAATTCCGATACCAACGAATTTGAGGTCATTTCTAAGTAGAGTTATTACCTAAAAACATCTTCTTCTTTCTCTTCCTTCGCGTCCTTCGCGGTTCGTTACATCCTACTCCATTTCCTGCAAAACGCCAGTCAAAATTTCCACAAGGCGATCGATATGTTCCTTCTCAATAATCAGCGGTGGCGACAAAGCAATAATATCACCAGTAGTCCGAATTAGCAACCCTTTTTCATAGCACTGCAAGAAACAATCAAAAGCCCGTTTCCCCGGCTTCCCAGCAATAGATTCCAACTCAATACCCGCCACCAGTCCCAGATTCCGAACATCAATTACGTGCCGCACCCCCTTCAAAGAATGCACCGCATCTTCCCAGTAACCAGCCATCTTATCGGCTCGTTCAAATAGCCTTTCTTCCTCATAAATATCCAGCGTCGCCAAAGCAGCCGCACAAGCTACAGGATGACCAGAATAAGTATAACCGTGAAAAAGCTCGATCGCATTTTCAGGAGCATTCATAAAAGCATCATAAATGCCTTCTTTCACAAACACCGCCCCCATCGGCACCGTACCGTTAGTTATCCCTTTCGCCGCCGTCACAATATCGGGAACCACCCCAAAATATTCCGTTGCAAAACTAGAGCCTAGTCGCCCGAATCCGGTAATTACCTCATCAAAAATCAGCAGAATTCCGTACTTGTCGCAAATCGCCCGCAGCCGCTCTAAATAACCTTTCGGCGGAATCAAAACACCTGTAGAACCAGCCACCGGTTCCACAATTACCGCTGCAATATTAGACGAATCGTGCAAAGCGACAATCCGCTCCAATTCATCCGCCAAATGCGCTCCCCATTCCGGTTGTTTGCGGCTAAAAGCATTGTGTTCGAGATTGTGAGTGTGAGGCAAATGATCGACTCCCGTCAGCAAACTGCCAAAAAACTTGCGGTTTGTACCGATACCGCCGACAGAAATTCCCCCAAAACCAACGCCGTGATAGCCGCGTTCCCTACCGATTAATCGTTGGCGAGTTCCTTCACCTTTTACCCGGTGATAAGCAATCGCAATTTTTAAAGCAGTTTCTACAGATTCCGAACCCGAATTAGTAAAGAAAACGCGATCGAAATTGCCCGGAATCATCTTTACCAAACGTTCCGCTAATTCAAAAGCACCCGGATGTCCCATCTGAAAAGCCGGGGAGTAATCCAAACGCAAAACCTGCTGTTTAACTGCTTCGGCAATTGTCTCGCGGGCGTGTCCTGCATTTACGCACCACAGCCCCGCAGTACCATCCAAAATTGAGCGGTTATCATCGCTTGTAAAGTGCATATCTTTTGCCGAAACCAATATTCGCGGATTCGCTTTAAATTGTCGGTTGGCAGTGAATGGCATCCAGTAAGCGTCCATATTTGTCATGTTTTTTTATCCTTTTATATTGATGCTTCTGCATCCAAACTATAACTTGTGGCTGAGTATCGCTCGCCAGACGCTTATTATAATTTTACAAATATCTTTTTTAAACGAACCGCGAAGACGCAAAGAGCGCGAAGGAAGAGAAGAAAGAGGTTTTTATCATTCCCAAGTAGAGTTTTTACCTGAAAACATCTGCTTTTCTTCCTCTTTCTCTTCCTTCGCGACGAAGGCGGTTCATTAAATAGATATTCTTTAATTAACCATCGCCTCCACAGACTCATGCTGCAACAAACCGGTCAGCATTTTCACAGGCCTTTCGTCGTAGGGCCAGGCGAAAGCATGGCGGAAAGCTGCATCTTGACACGCTTGCAATTGCCGAAAATCAATGATATCCAAAGTTAACAAATTCTCGTACTCGAAAGGCAGCCGCACGTTGTGCAATCCCGCGTTGTCGGTACAAATGGCAATATCGACACCAGCTTCAAAACATCGATCGAACACAACCTTCAATTCGCGCATATCTTGCAACGTCCCCGTTTTGAGATAGGTAGTCGGGCAAACTTCCAAGCATTGACCCCTGCGCGCGACTTCTGGCAGCAGTTCGGGATATTTTAACGGAATTTGAATCCCGTGGCCGATACGCATGAGATAAGGCAGAAGTTCGGGATAACAGCCAGAGGTAGTTTCGTAGAGGTGGCCGGTAGTTTTGATGCCGATCGACCTCGCGTACTGGTACAATCCAACAAACTCCTCTAAACGCTCCCCTATACAATCATCGCCGCCAGCTATATCGATCGCACAAACATATTCCCCCATTTGCGCCGCCAAATCTACGATCGCCCGATTCACCTCATAGGGTAAACGCGAGTGCATACACAAAATTTGGCTGGTAACAATCGGAGAATCGCTAATTTGACTTGCCTTGCCCACAACCTTTACAATTTCTGCCATCAAATCAATGCGTTCTGACTGATTCAAATGTTCTGGAGTCCGCAAATAAGGCGTATAGCGCAACTCCAAATAAGCCAGATTTTCAAACACGTAAGCGCCCCGCATCAACCGATAGATGAAATAAGGCAACGTCTCAACAGTTTGAACGCTTTCTACCAGCGTGTGCAGTTCCAAATACTCATTGAGAGTATTGCGCGGACGAGTGTAAAACTCCTCAAACTCCGAGTATTTCGGAAATCGATTAACCATCTCAGCATTGTGGCGATCGAAATACCGCCACAGCACCCTAGGAACGACAGAACCACCCAGATGGCGGTGCAACTCAGCGTGTAAAGTCATGGCAACAAAGCCTCTATTTTCTCAATGTTAACAAAAATTAATTAGTCAGTAGCCAGTAGTCAGCAGTCAGTAGTCAGCAGTCATTAGTCATTAGTCATTAGTCATTGGTTATTTGTGAGTTCCAATGCCTAATGCCCAATAGACATCTCCGATAATTCTTGTGGAACAGGCATCTTGCCTGTTCAAAACAGGCTCTTTGGGAGATGCCCCATGCCCCATGCCCCATGCCCCATGCCCCATGCCCCATGCCCCATGCACCATGCCCCATGCCCCATGCCCGTATCTAAAATCTAAAATCCAAAATCTAAAATCTAAAATTGATTGACATTTGGGAAGCATTCATAGATAATCGGAGATTGTGTCAACCTGAACAGAACGCGAGAAACCCTTGGCTAACGTAGTTGTAATCGGCGCCCAGTGGGGCGATGAAGGAAAAGGCAAAATTACCGATTTGCTCAGCAAATCCGCAGATATCGTTGTCCGCTACCAAGGGGGCGTCAACGCCGGTCACACCGTGGTAGTAAACGGTCAGACTTTCAAGCTGCACTTAATTCCATCCGGGATTCTCTACCCTGATAAAGAGTGTATTATCGGCTGTGGCACGGTCATCGACCCGAAAGTTTTAATTGCAGAGTTAGATCAGCTAGAGGCACTGAATATTTCGACAACCTCGCTGATGATTTCGGAGACGGCTCACGTAACGATGCCCTATCATCGATTAATTGATGTAGCATCGGAAACGCAGCGGGGAAATTATAAAATCGGGACGACGGGACGCGGCATCGGCCCTACTTACGCCGACAAGTCGGAACGTACCGGCATTCGGATGCTCGATTTAATGGACTTGGATGGGTTGCAAGAACAATTGGAATGGACGATTAATTGTAAAAATGTCCTTCTTGAAAAACTCTACAATTTGCCGCCTTTAAATCCGCAAGACGTAATTGATGAATATCGAGTTTATGCGGAACGTTTGCGGCCGCACGTAGTTGATAGTTCCCTGAAGATTTATGAGGGAATTTACAAGCGGAAAAATATTCTGTTTGAAGGCGCGCAAGGCACTTTATTAGACTTAGACCACGGTACTTATCCTTACGTTACTTCCAGCAATCCCATCGCTGGCGGTGCTTGTGTGGGAACCGGAGTCGGCCCAACAGCGATCGATCGCGTAATTGGCGTAGCAAAAGCTTATACAACCCGCGTCGGAGAAGGCCCCTTCCCTACGGAAATGGTAGATGGAATAGGAGCAGTTTTGGGCGAGAGAGGTGCAGAATTCGGCACAACAACCGGTAGGAAACGCCGCTGCGGTTGGTTCGACGCAGTAATCGGCCGCTACGCAGTCCGCATCAACGGCCTTGACTGTCTGGCAATTACCAAACTAGATGTGTTGGATGAATTAGAAGAAATAAAAGTTTGCGTTGCTTACGAAATTGACGGCGAAAAATGTGTTGATTTCCCGAAAAGTTCCCGGATATTTGCTCGGTGCCAACCTATTTACGAAACCCTTCCCGGTTGGAAACAGTCTACGGAAGAGTGCCGGAATTTGGAAGATTTACCGCCGCAAGCATTGGATTATCTGAAGTTTTTGGCAGATTTGATGGAAGTGCCGATCGCGATCGTTTCTCTCGGTGCCAGCCGCGACCAAACTATTATTGTAGAAGACCCGATTCACGGCCCGAAACGCGCTTTGCTCTCTGCTGACGGTACGCCTGTAGCAGCACAATCATAACAGGTTTAGTTATAATAGACAAAAAGGGTCTATCTCATGTGTGACGAGGCTCCAATGACCGATGAAGATCGTCTGATATACCAACTAACCCTTCATCGAGATTTGGTTGGCTGGGTAATCGGAAAGTTAGCTGAAGCTGGCATTGCATCCCAGAGAACTACGGGCAACGATCCGAAAGGAGACATTTTGATTGTCGCTCCCAATGAGGCCTCGCAAGTAAAAGAAATAATTCGGGATCTTCATAATCAATACACGAGAGAAAATATCAAAGATTCACAGTCAACCTTAGAGGAAAGAAAAACCAACTTACCGCATATAGAAATCAAAACCACATACCTTTCAGGAAAAGCAGTTAATGAAATTATTGATACTGCTACTGTCATTGCAGTTGTAAGTGCCGATATAATTTCGGGATCTGGCAAGGCAAAATTTATAAAAGCAGGTATAGCTTATGCCGAAAATATTCCTTTGGACGAGTTTCTAGATGTTTAGTAGCAGGAGTAATCCCAATGTTTGACATCAGTTTTTATTCAGCAAATGGTGAACCGTCCGATAGTGTAAGAATAACAGCAGCTACTTACGAATGGTTAGCAAAATCAGCATTTTCAAAAATAGGTGGCGAATCAGTCGAAACCCAAATTTACCTAGATGAAGAAAATGTAATTCTGCCTCTAGTTGAATTAAATCAAGATATTCGCCAGCAGTTCAAGAAAATTTTCAGCGAAGCAATCATCAGTGAAAGCGATGCAGTTCTTACTAAGCTTGGTGATTACCCTTCAAAAGAAGAGTATCAATCAGGAACGTACCGTCTCAGAAAAATGCTGGAATTGCTGAAGTGTGTGGAAAACGAAAATTATCAATACCTTCAGCGAATTTAATCGGGACTTACGCAACTGGTTCAATTCGTAGGGTGCGTCAGTTGATAAGACCTAAATTTTTTGTCATAAACTCAATACTGACGCACCATACAAGCTAGTTAAAGTGTGACCGTTGACCTGAGTCTGATTAATGTTCGATCGCAATATCACAATTCTGGTAAAATGTGAAAACAATCAGCAGAAAGTCAGAAAATGGAACTCGCAGTAGAATGTCAAAAGCGGGCAGAAGGCAGCAAACCTAACGCCCTTCGCCGCTCTGGATTGATTCCCGCCGTCCTCTACGGGCACAAAGGATCGGAATCCATTTCCCTTACCATCAAAGCCAAAACAGTTGAACACCTGCTCAAAAAGCACGTAGTCAACAATACCCTAATTGACCTCAGCATTCCCGACCTCTCTTGGAGCGGAAAAACCTTGCTGCGGGAAGTTCAAGTTCATCCTTGGAAGGGCTATCCTTACCACCTGAGCTTTTTCTCCGTGGCGACTCAAGACAGCCTGGAAGTTGAATTGTCACTGCGTTTTGTTGGCGAACCCGTCGGCGTCAAGTTAGAAGGCGGCATCTTGGATACCGTGCTGACGCAACTCGCAGCTAAGTGCAAACCAGACAGCATTCCTGAAGCAATTGAAGTAGATATTTCTCATTTAAAGGTTGGGGATGCGCTGCACATTCACGAGTTAGTTTTGCCTGCAGGAGTGGTAGCTCTCGGCGAACCAGATCAGGTGGTTGTTAGCGTGCTGGGAATTCAAGCAGGTTCTGAAGCCGAAGACGCAGAAGAAGACGCAGCCGCAGCAGCTTAATTAGTAATTGCTAATAGTTGTTAACTAATGGTTGCAAAAAAAGGGCGATCGCTTTCTCCCAAAAGGGCGATCGTTTTTTGCTAAAAAGGCTATTCTAATTTGGGTTCGATCGCACATCTTGCACCATTGTCAATTAGCCTTTTATGAACAGGCAAGATGCCTGTTCCACAAATAGTGAATGACTTTCTTGTGGGGAGTAGGGGTTGGGCTCCTAGCCCGCCGCTAAAAAGCCTATAGAAAAGGGTGCAATCTCCCTTGCCCAGGCCACAAGAAAGCATCTTACAACTGAGATGTTGCACTATTCTCAATTTCTTGTGGAACAGGCAAGATGCCTGTTCCACAAGAAAATTCATCTCTTGTGGAACGGGCCGGAGAGCCCGTTTAGGAACAGGCAAGATGCCTGTTCCACAAGAAAATTCATCTCTTGTGGAACGGGCCGGAGAGCCCGTTCTTGAGAATGGTGCAAGATGTGAGTTACAAGCAAGAACCGGCAGTGTTTACTTTCCTTTACAAGACGGGCGATCGACATCTTTAGCTACAAAAGTCGGGACTGGCGCGCAAATCCGCCAGAAACCGTACTGATTCTTACATATTTAGCCGTAAAATCAAAAAAATCAGCCGAGAATCCCGGTTCCTCGCCAGCACCGAGAGTCAAAAAAATTAAGAATTAGGGGAACAAGCCCGCTACTCTTAGTGTCAAACGCGAGTATAATTGTGAAACGTTTTGACTACCCTATTTAATTCCTGCCTCTGGAGCCGCCGCCCATATGCCATCAACAGTGAATACAGAATCAACAGCGGTTCAATTTAACCAACAGGGAGAAACATACTTATCCCAAGGAAAAATAGAAGAAGCGATCGCATCCTGCGAGCAAGCTTTGAAGATTCACCCCAATTTTGCACCAGCTTACAAGACTTTGGGCAACGCGCTGCAAGCTCAAGGCAGGATGGAAGAGGCGCGGCACTGGTACGCTAAAGCGATTGAAATAGAACCGAATTTTGCGGAAGTATATGCGAATTTGGGCAGCCTGGGCGCGCAGCAGCAAAAATGGCAGGAGGCGATCGGATTTTATCAAAAGGCGATCGCGATTAAGCCGAATTTCGCGGGAGTGTACCGGAATTTAGCAAAAGTATTCGGACAAATTGGCAAACCGGAAGAAGCCCAGCAGTACTGGTATCAAGCATTTAGTTTGGAACCGGAAAAAGTAGCGCCGGGGGAACACTTGAATATGGGCGACGCTTTTTTTCGGCAGGAAAAATTCCCCGAAGCGATCGCCTGTTACGATCGCGCCATAAAATTAAATCCTAATGTGGCTACTGCTTACCAAAATTTGGGCGAAGCGCTCAAAAAACAAGGCAAGTTAGAAGAAGCGACAGCATATTATCGCAAAGCTATTGAACTGAACGCAGCTAATGCGAGAAATGGCAGCGAGGGAGAGCAAACTTTGGCGGGTGCAACTGCGACAAACGGTGCAGTTAAACAGCAGCCCGCAGCTACCCCAGTGCAGCAGGCAGTTAAGCCGCCAGTGCAGCAGGCAGTTAAGCCGCCAGTGCAGCAGGCAGTTAATTCTACAATTAATATAGAAGATCCAGAAGCATACAAAATACTGGCAGAAGGCTATTTTGCTCAGGGTAAATTGGAACAGGCGATCGCAGCTTGCAAAAAAGCGCTACAAATAAAGCCGGAAGCGCCGCTTTACAAAATGCTGGGCAACGCGCTACAAGCTGGCGGCAAAAGTGATGAAGCTAAAAGTTGCTATGTCAAAGCAATAGAAATTAACCCTAATTTTGCCGAAGCTTATGCTAATTACGGCAGCATTTGCGCGCAGCAAGAACAGTGGCAGCAAGCGGTTTCTGCTTACGAAAAGGCGATCGCCCTGAAACCGGATTTTGCCGGTGCTTTCCGCAATTTTGCGAAACTGTTGACGCAGTTAGGCAAGTCGGAGGAGGCGGCTGAGGCTTGGTATCGAGCATTTGCGATCGACCCGAAATCCGGCACCGCTGAGGAACACGAGAATTTAGCCAAAACTTTGATCGAGCAAGGTAAGGTAGAGAAGGGAATTGAGTGTTACCGGCGCGCGGTTGAGTTGAACCCAAATGCTGGCGCAGCTTATCACGAATTGGGCGAAATTCTTAAGGGTCAAGAACAGTGGGAAGCGGCGGTAGAAGCTTACACTAATGCCATTAGAAACAATCCCGATCTCTCTTGGTCGCACAACAATTTAGCTGAGTCGCTGGTTAAGTTGGAACGGTGGGAGGAATCTGTAAATGCTTACCGCAAGGCGATCGAATTAAATCCAGATTTTAGCTGGTCTCACAACAATTTAGGAGATGTGCTGCTGAAGTTGGAACGGTGGGAAGAAGCTGTAGAGTCTTACCGGAAAGCAACAGAGTTAAATCCTGATTTCAGTTGGTCGCACAACTATTTAGCAGACGCGCTGATTAAGCTGGGAAGGTGGGATGAGGCAATTTCGGCTTACCAAAGGTCGATCGAACTCAATCCCGACCATTTTTGGGCGCACAACAATTTAGCAGAAGCGCTGGTGAATTTGGAACGTTGGGATGAGGCAGTTGTTGCCTACCGGCGTGCTAACGAAGTTAATCCGAATTTCTTCTGGTCGCAGAGCAAATTAGGCGACGTGCTGCTAGAAATGGAAAGGTGGGAGGAGGCGATCGAGGTTTACCGACGCGCGGCCGAGTTGAATCCTGATTTTCCGTGGACTTATTACAACATGGGAACGGCTTTTGAGAACCTGGAACGGTGGGATGAGTCGATCGCCGCTTACCGCCGCGCTGCGGAAATTCAGGCGGATTTGCCGTGGCTTTCGCAAAAGTTGGCTGATGCTTTGAGGATGCGATCGCAGTGGGATTTGCGGGATGCGATGGGTTTGTACAGAAAGGCGATTCAGGGGAATCCTGATGACGTGCAGTTGTATCACAAGGCGTTGGAGATTGCGCCGAATGATGCTGACCTTTATGTTGAGTTGGCGGATGCTTTGGTGCGGAAGAATTGGCCGGATGGGGCGATCGTCTTTTATCAGATGGCGTTGCAGATTCGGCCTGATGACAAGGCTATTTCTGGGCTGTTAGAAGAGGTGTTAAAAAAAAAGGGTGTAAGTAGGGCGGCGGAAAAGAGCGATCGGACTCCTGGGGATGCTGTGGATTACCACAAATTAGGCGAGAGTCTTCAGGGAGAAGGTAAAATAGATGAGGCTATTGTCGCATACAAAAAAGCAATAGAAGTTAACCAGAATTACTTTGGAACTTACCACAATTTAGGAGACCTTTATCAGCAAAAGTACAAGTTGGATGAAGCGGCAACTTCTTACCAGATGGCCATTGAACAGAATCCAGGCTTTGCGTGGTCATACCACAACTTAGGGGATACTCTGTTGCGGCAAGAAAAATTTGAAGAAGCCGCTACCGCATATCGCAAAGCCCTTGAAATTGAGCCAAACTTTGCGTGGGCAAACTACAATTTGGGGCGAGTATTAAACCAACAGAATAAGCTATATGAAGCGCTAGGTTACTACCAGAGAGCTAATGAACTCAATCCTCAATTATTTCCTCTAGACTTGGATATTTTGCGGGAAGGGCTACTGCAAAGCCAAGATGCTTATAGCAGGTGGCGGGCTAAGAATTGCCCCAGAGAAGCCGACTTGCGGCAAATGGCTGAAACAGTAAAATTGTTGAATTACAAGCCTCTGATCAGCGTGATTGTACCAGTGTACAACACGCCGGAAAATTTTCTGATGGAGGCGCTCGAATCAGTTCGGAATCAAGTCTATCCTTACTGGGAATTGTGCATCGCTGACGATGCTTCAACTGAGCCTCACGTCAAGAAAATTTTGACAGAGTATGCGGATAAAGATGCTCGAATCAAAGTTGTTTATAGAACCAAAAATGGTCACATTTCCCGCGCATCTAATTCAGCATTGGAAGTGGCAGAAGGGGAGTTTGTTTCGCTGCTAGATCACGACGACTTGCTGACACCAGATGCACTTTATGAAGTGGCGTTGATGTTGAACAGCCATCCAGAAGCGGACATGATCTATTCCGATGAAGATAAGCTGACTGCTGACGAGAAGCTCATGGGGCCGTATTTCAAGCCTGATTGGTGTCCCGACTCGTTCCTGTCTCGGATGTACACTTGCCATTTGGGGACTTACAGGCGATCGATTATAAACGAAATTGAAGGTTTTAGAGCGGGTTTTGAAGGTGCTCAGGATTATGATTTGGTTTTGAGGTTTACAGAAAAAACTAACAAAATTTATCACATTCCCAAAGTCCTCTATCACTGGCGAATGCACTCGGGTTCGACTGCTAGCAGTTCGGAGGCAAAGCCTTATGCTTATCAAGCCTCAATGAAAACTCTGCAAGAAGCTATAGAAAGGAGGGGCGAACCGGGCAAGGTGGAGGGAGTGCCGGACTATTTAGGACACTACATCGTTCGCTACAAAATCGCTGACTACAAGCTGGTAAGCATCATTATTCCTACACGCAATCTCGGCAATGTTTTAGACAAATGCCTAGAATCTATCTTCACTAATAGTCTGTACCCAAATTATGAAGTCATAGTTATCGACAACGGTAGCACAGAGTTAGAGACGGCTCAAGTAATTGCTAAATGGACAGCGAAGGAACCCGATAGATTTACCTGTTACCCGTTCGACGTTCCCTTCAATTTTTCTAAGATTAATAACTACGGGGTTAGCAAAGCGCAGGGAGATTATTTGTTATTTTTGAATAATGATACAGAGGTGATTACTCCCGATTGGCTCGACGCGATGGTGGAGCAAGCTCAAAGGTCTTCTATCGGCGCTGTGGGAGTTAAGTTGCTATATGCTGACAACACAATCCAACACGTTGGAGTTGTGCTTGGAGTTGGCGGCGTTGCCGGCCACATATACCTCGGTTTTCCCGCTAACTTCCCTGGATATTTCAGCAATGTGGTGGGGATGAACAATCTGTCAGCGGTGACAGGCGCGTGTTTGATGTGCCGCCGTGAGGTATTTGAGAGTGTGGGGGGATTTGATGAGGAACTAGCAGTTGCCTATAATGATGTGGATTTATGCTTGAAAATGGTTCAGCAAGGCTATCAAAATATTTACGTGCCTCATGTTTCTCTCTACCACCACGAATCAAAAAGTCGTGGTTACGAAGATACGGCGGAAAAAAAGGCGCGGTTGCAAAAAGAGGCAGATACTCTAGGAAAAAGATGGCAAAAATTTATTGAAAACGATCCTTGTTATAGCCCGCATTTAACTAGGGATCGTCAGGATTTCAGCATTAGAGCATAAGACCAGGCCGACCAAAAAGTCAAGTACACAATAACTTGGTAAACATGAATAACTCATTACAAGTGCATGAAGAGACTGCTTCTAATTATTTTCATAGAGGCAACCTTCTGAAACAGTCTGATGAATTAGAGGAAGCCGCCGCCGCCTACCAGCGGTGTACTGAACTAAACCCAGATTTTTCAAGGAATCAGCGAGGTTTAAAAGTTATCGCCTAGATATTCCGTTCAATTTCTCTAAGATTAACAACTACGGTGCTAGCAAAGCCGAGGGAGATTACTTGCTGTTCTTGAATAACGATACAGAGGTAATTACTCCCGATTGGATTGACGGGATGGTTGAACAAGCTCAGAGAAGCTCGATCGGGGCTGTGGGCAATTTGTTGATATACTCAGATAACAAAATCCAGCACGCAGGAGTGGTGATGGGACTCGGCGGCGGAGTTGCCGGTCACAGCTATTACCATATGCCGCGATCGATTCCTGGCTATTTCGGGAATGTGGTAGGCATGAGCAATGTTTCAGCGGTAACTGCTGCGTGTTTAATGTGTCGCCGCGAAGTATTTGAAAGTGTTGGGGGGTTTGACGAAGAGCTAACAGTGGCGTACAATGATGTGGATTTGTGTTTAAAAATGCTAGAGAAAGGGTATCGCAATATTTACCTGCCTCATGTAGTTCTCTACCACCACGAATCTAAAAGCCGGGGTTATGAGGATTCGCCTGAAAAGAAAGAGCGGCTGAGGAAGGAATCAAAGCTGATTGAAAGCCGGTGGCAAAAATATATTGATAATGACCCTTACTACAGCCCCCATTTAACCAGAGCTTGTCAAGACAGCGGTATCAGATTGGAGGACGAGAATTGGCGGGGGAGTCATTAGGAACATCCCGATGAGTTTACGGTTTAAACCTAAGCCTAAAGCCCTCTGTCACTCTGGTTTCTACTAAAGTCTCGCTCCCTCTGGCATCCGCCAGTGGTATCAACTGAACAGTAAAACCCTCTGTCTCTCTGGAATCATCGACCCTACGCTTAAGGAACCAATTAACTCAGGATTCAGCAATCTGAAATGAAAAAAATGATTGACGTTGTAGAAGTGCTTAGTGTCCCCCTCGCAGAATCTCAAGGGTTACTAGCGTTTAATCTCGATGCACCAGAAACAGGAACTCAAACTGATGCTGGGGCTGTTGAGTTTCGGGGTTGGGTTCTGGGGAAAATGTCTCCCGCGATCGCGGTTGAAGTGATTCATCAGGGGAGAGTGCTGAAAACTATTGCGGTGAATGTTCCTCGTCCTGATGTGATCCAAACTTATCCCCAAGCTTCAGAAGCAGGAATTAGTGGGTTTCAGGCAATTTTAGACTTGAGCAGAGTGATTGATCAGCAAGACCAGTTAACTGTATATTCGATTTTGCGGGATCAAAGTCTTGCTAAGATGGCAGAAGTAACGGTTAAATTAGGATCTGAATCCTCTACTATGGAGATTCCCCTGCCTCAACAGAATGCGGAGTCAGGGGTAGATGGAATACAGTTAAAATTACAAAGGATTCAAGCAGATTTGGAGCGCTCTAAAGTGTTTGTGCAGACTGTGAAGACAGATTTGCTGAACCGGGAACAGCTAAATCGTTAGAAACTGGGAACTTTTGAGTGGGTTAATCGTCCTTCTGCTAATCGCCCCTGTGGGTTTCTATGTGGAAATTGTGATAAGATGTTTGACGTTGACTAAAGCCCAGACTAGCAACCCTTATTTTTTAGAGTATAAAACCCATGACGGTGACAGCCTTTCAGCAAGCCAACCAATTGTTAAGAGAGGGAAAGTTAGAAGAGGCGGTGGTGGCTTATCGACGGGCGATCGAGCAGAATCCTAATTCCTATCTGTATTATCAGAATTTGGGGGAAACGTTGGGGAAGTTGGGACGTGTAAATGAAGCGGTTGAAATGTATGGGAAAGCGATCGAGTTGAAACCGTCAGCGGGTTGGTTGCATTTGAATTTAAGTTGGGCTTTGCAACAGGTGGGAAGGCTTGATGAGGCTCAACAGACTGCGGAAAAAGCAGCGAAGATGGAACCTAAGTTGGCTAGGTTTGTGGGAAATTGGCCAGGTATAAAAGAGAATATCTTAAAAGTTAATAGTGCTAAACATAATCCAGAGAGCCAAGCTGGAATCATTGTAGACAAAAAAATAAGGGAAGTAGTAGCACCCCCTAACGCTTTCAAATCAACACAATTTTATTCCGATTTGGAGCATTTATTTATCTTGGGCAATGGTGAGTCTATCGATGTGGTGAGTAGGAAACTGTTCTTATCACAAGCCCATGCAGCAGAAACTGGTCTTCACATAGTAGCCGCCCCGTCGTCTCAGTGCGAGGCGTTAAGCAGTGACATGAACCGTTGCAATTCAATACTGGTTCTAGCGAATAGCTTAAAGGATATTGCCGATCAGAAGACTGAGATTAGTGGTGGTTATTGGAAAATTTTGCAACTTGACTCTGAATCAGTATTGCTTTCAATTTTTCTTCAACCAGGACGATTGATGACACAAGGGAGTTTTGCGGATATTCTTGGACGGCTTCAGTCATTTGGCAGTTCTGATTTACTTGAAGTAAAGTTACCCTCGCTGAAGTTCCTAATCGAAGAGTTATTAGCACATCGAGGTGATGCGTACATAGAAAGTGTTGAGAACAAACTGGAGCAAATAATTGATCTCGTTTCTAGTTCAGTAAAAATGCACCGAAGTTCAATGGTGGAGGTATTAAATATACTGATATTTTCTTCAAAAATTGATGCAGTTCAAGTCAAGCTCCACAACTATTTGAATAAGAATGTTACAGAGTTGGAAACTACCATAGATGATTTTCACAAGAAAGTAATAATATATCGGCGTATTGATTCTTGTATCTATTTTGCATTCGAGTTGTCTGGAAAAAACTCTGTCGGCACGCTGGCTCCCATTTTCAAGCAAGCATTTGATATAATGATTTCCCGATGCTTCCCAGCGCCCATCCTATCGCGAGGGTTGCGTCATAGTTTCTTGAAAGCAATTGAGTTAGCTCAATCCCTTCCTACGCTGATTGACCTGGCAGAAATAACTAATACAGACGACAGCATTGAATTTCTTGCCCTCCACAGTATCCTGCGCCGTAGGTCAATAAATACAGAGTCCGACCTTCTTAAGACTTGGCTGCTACTCAAGAAAATATTTGAACTACCTAAAAAAAACCTAATTTCCCTTGTACGAGACCTGCGTCGAACTGTTCCTTCTTGTTTGGGTATTCCAGTAAGCCTATCTACAGAGATAATCTCAGCGTTTGAAATAAGTGAGAAAGAAACTCCTGATCGCGAAACTTGGTTGGCTAGGTCTCTACTATTACTCTATGCAGATTGTTTTGATTCGAGACTATTAAATTGGATTACACATCATAACCGAATAGACCTGACTAGCGAGGACAAAGAGATCCTTTTGGCACTTACCGGATACGATATTCCATTAATTGATCGTGTTAACAAGACTCTTCTGGAGGAAGGTTTTAATTACAAAGTTCTCTACCCTTCCGAATATTGCAAGATTACCGACTACATGAAGGCAAACTTAGCTGAATGGGGGAAGCATAGCCAGATATCTCATCAAAGCTATACAGGTAAGGGTGAGAGTTTACCCATGATTTCAGTTATACTCACGACCTTTAACCCAGATATGAAGCTATTGAGACTTTCTCTCGAATCTATTATTCATCAAACTTACCCAGCACTTGAGATCATCGTTATCGATGACCATTCACCACTCGATTCAAGCCTCCTGATCGATTTACTGGTTAGTGAAATGCGCCGAAATACTCCGCATCTGATTGTCTATCAGCGCAACGAAAAGAATGTTGGTCAATATGTTTCCCGCAACAGGGCTATAGCCATCTCAAAAGGGGAGTTTATTGCTATTCAGGATGATGATGATATTTCTCATCCAGAGAGATTGCAGCATCAGTTGCAGCCGATGCTGGCTGACTCCAGCCTGATGGCTACCCATACTAATCATCTCAGAATCAGCGAAAATTCACGATTAATGATTGATGGTGATGCCATCGGCGCAGTTTTGGGAGATGCCCCAGTTTCATTTATTTGGCGCAGACAGGTTTTTCAGGAAATCGGGAACTTTCTTCCTACCAAGACGCGGGGCGATGTCGAATTTCGTTCCAGGATGCGGCGGCACTACTCGGATCGAGCCATACAGATCATTGCACAACCTTTAGTGTTGATGCGTGGTGGTATGGGTACTGTCTCATCCAACAAGGAATACTATTTCCGAAGTGCCCTGAATGTCTGGCGCTATATGATGAATCATATACCAATAGGAATCTATAGCTCTCAAGAAATGGTGCGTTGGATTCCGACGGTACTTAGATAAGTTACTTTGTTTCCTACTAAACAATCAAACAAAAATATTTAGCCTGTAGCCTTAATGCACAACCTTATTATAAGCCTAACGACCATTAGTTCTCGACTAAATCATATCCACCTCGTGATCCAATCCTTGCTAGATCAGGATTTTCCCAGTGATGCTTACGAAGTACGTTTGTACCTGTCAGAACAGCCCTACCTGCTAGATCAAGGCTGCCCCACAATCACTAAAGACTTCAGTCGTTTGCTCGATCAGAATCCTGATAGAGTGTATGTGAAGTATGTTGAAAACACAGGATCTTACCGCAAGATTCTTCCTGTCCTTGATGAGCTCTATAGGGGAACCTCAGCTCAATTCTGTAATACCCTCATAGTTACCGCAGATGATGACACGGCTTATCCTCGGTGGTGGTTATGGCAACTCTATGAAAATTACTTAAAGCATCGCTGTGTTGTCGGGTTTCGTGGACGGGCTATGGGTTTTGAAAAGGAAAAGCTAATCTCCTACAGAGCATGGTCTAAAAACATTACTGAAAATCCTTCGATGTTGAACACTCCGACAGGTAAGGATGGGGTGTTATACTCGCCACTGCACCTCTACCCGAGAGTGAGATATCTTCATGCAGCAACAGCTTATGCACCGAAAGCTGATGACCTTTGGTTAAAGGCTCATACGCTGCTTACTGGGGTTCCATCGTTCATTATTAATACAACATTGAAGCAGGAGTTTCCTTCGGTGACTGGACGAGAACCCGCTGTGTCGCTTTATCGAGCATTTAACCAGCTTGGTGGTAATGATGATGCTCTTGCAAGAATCGAAAATTACCTGGAGACAAATCTAGGCGTCAGGTTTTGGAACTTGTGCTATAGTTATCAGGAGAATACTGCTTACCTCCGCCAGGCCATTACCTCTGTATTGCAGGGAAGATCGTATGTGGAATGAAATGAAGGACTATGTACCGAGTGACTACCCTCACCAAGTAACTGCAGAATGGATGGTGCGGCGGGTTTTGGCTCAACTACCCGCCAAGTCGGTGATTGTAGATGTTGGGTGCGGGGCAGGAAACTCTGTAGATTTCTTTAAAGAATTGCTAGCTGAATCTACTTGGATTGACGTTGATATTGCAGAATCGCCGGAGGTTCAGCAGCGGAAACGAAGCGATGCGATCTTCATGGAATTTGATGGAATCAACATACCAATGCCATCCGATAGCATCGATCTGGTATTTAGCCGACAAGTGCTAGAGCATGTTCGATATCCAGAGGCGCTTTTAAAAGACATGGCTCGTGTCCTTAAGCGTGGTGGCTATTTGGTCGGTTCCACCTCACATCTGGAACCCTATCATTATTTTCAGTTCTGGAATTTTACTCCTTATGGCTTTAAGGAGATTGTTCAGGAGGCTGGATTGACACTAAAGGAAATCCTGCCTGGTATTGATGGCTTGACCCTGGTCAAGAGAACTTACGAAGGGCGGCATACAACTTACAGTAAGTATTTTACTGACGAGTCGCCCCTCAATTTTGAGATAGACTGCTGGGGAGAAGATACAAAACGTAGTAACCGCCAGATATTAATGAGAAAATTATCTGTATGCGGTCATTTTTGCTTTATTTGCATAAGAAATTAACAAGATTGGAATTTATTAATGTCAACTATTAAGCTAAGTCAGATTCTCGCCCTCTCTGGAGATCAAACTCTCGATCTTTCAGGCGCAGAAAACACAATGGTAGGAAAAACACTATTGCAGTCTGGTCTTGTGTCCTATGAGTCATTAACGCTGGCGACTTGTATAATTCTTCTGAAGCAGTCGTCCAATAAAGTGTTTTTTGATATTGGAGCAAATATTGGAATTTATTCGTTAGTGTGTGCAAAGGCAGTGCCTGACATTATTATCCACGCTTTTGAGCCTGTTCCTGGTTTGGTCAATATATTCAGCAACTTGATAAAGTTAAACCGTATAGAAAATATATGTTTGCACCAGGTGGCACTAAGTAACAAATCCGGTATTGCACCAATATATATTTCAGCTCGAAGTGATGCCTCGAATTCACTGCGCAAGGGATTTAGACGCGCAAAAGAGGTAGTTGACGTAGAACTCGATACCCTTAATAACATCTGTCAGACATACGCTGTACCTGGTGTAATCAAAATAGATACCGAGTCAACGGAGCCAGATGTGATTGCTGGTGGCATGGACTTAATAAAATCTGCTCGTCCTTTTATTCTTTGTGAAGTGCTTGCTGGTCGTACTGAAAATGCACTAATGGAAGCACTGCGTCCACTGAATTACACTTACTACCATCTAGCTAAAGGTGAGTTTGGTATTTCAAAGGAAGTCATCAGCGGCGATGCAAGTTATGAATGCAGGGATTGGTTGTTCTGTCCCTATGAAATGCCTGTGGCTTTTTTTGAATCTGTAGGTGAATTCCATGAAGTAGCTTTTGAGGCTTAAAGCTATTTCATATCTAGCCCAGGATCAATACTTCGGACAGTTTTATATCTAGTCGAGTCTCCGAAACCCTTACTGTCTATATAGTGGGCTATTTTTTCAAGGTTTAAGTCCAGCCCTAAGTTTCCTAAAATGCGTTAAAAATGGCAGGGCTTCCTCCGTAAGGCTTACAGGAGCGTTAAAAAACTGTCCGAACTATTGCAGGATGTTACCGGATGTGATATAATCATCAGATGCAAGGTTTAATGGTGCATAAAATTTTGAGTTTAGGTAATTCACATGAGTACAGATTCTAAAATACTTCAGCAGGAAAAAGTTTTTGGTTTCTTTGTCTATTCACTACCAAAGAGCGCCTCAGTTTTTCTATATCAGCTTTTCAAAGATTTTTCTATAGAGAAGAATATGCCATATTTCTCTATTCATAATCAACCTAAAGTAGAAAATAATCTATACAACCATAAGCAACTGAATTCTAATATTAAGGAAAGTTTTTGTTTTTGTCCACAACGAAATTTTTTGATTCACAAAGATGAGGAATTTGTACATATTTCTGAGCTTCAGCATATTCTTCAAGTCAGAGATCCAAGAGATATACTAGTCTCTCAATATTTTTCAGAGGGTTGGATTCACAACACTAAATCCTGGAACGAAAAACGTCGTGAAGAGCGAAAGAATATACAAAAAATGAGTATTGATGACTATTGCATAAGCAGGGCAACTGATAAAGGTCTAATTATCGGCAGCGCCAAAGTCGATCCATCAATGCCATTTTCCTTACTAGAAAGATATCAACCTGCTGTTCAAATCAAAATGTTGCCTATGCCAAATTGCACTTTCGTAAAGTATGAAGATATGGTGACCAACTTTAGAAATTGGCTTTCTCAAGTGATATCTCCCTTGCAATTCTCAGATGATTTAAGTGTGGTAGAAAAATACTATCAGAAATATAAGGATGAGTTTATTTTAGAGGAAGAACAGATGTCTCATAAAAGAAAGATTACTCCTGGTGACCATAAGGAAAAATTAAAACCTAAAACGATAGAAAAGCTTAACGATATTTTTAGTGATGTACTAGACAACTTCGACTACTTGAGGTAATCCATCCAATCATAAACTTAAGTAGGTAGGCGATGTAAAACACAATTATGTAAACGATGGTAAAGTATCCAAATGCCCTAAACGTGGCTAATTACTGAAGCCACTTAACTACACTTTTTATCATTTAAGCAAACGTGAGTTTGGTATTGTAAAGGAAGTGATTAGTGGCGATGTAAGTTATGAAAACAGAGATTGGCGGTTCTGCCCCCAGGAAATGCCTATGGCTTTTTTTGAAGCTGTAACTGAGTTCCATCAAGTAGCTTTTGGGGACTAAATTTATATCGTATCGATACCCATTTTTTTAATAGATATGCTAGAAAAAATCAATCTTCCTGGTTATAAGACGATTTCAAAACCTGATGCGGATGTTCTCTTTCATTTGAAGGAAATTATCAATATGTCGCCGCCAAATGATAGATATCCTATAGTGGGAGAAATAGGAGTTGGAATTGGTGCAACAACACTTCCAATGGCAGAGATTTTATCTAATTATGGAGAGATTCATATATTTGATTTTGAAACTTCTGTGCAAGAACTTCAAGCCGATCTCAAACAACGAGGATTTACAAACATAGTTGCTCATGGAAATACTGATCGGTACTGGGACTCATACCACTGGTCGTTAGCAGAAATGATAAGGAATCCTATAAAAAATCAAACTTTTGATTTAATTTATATTGACGGAGCGCATACATATCTACATGATGCTCTCGCCTTTTTTCAATGTGATCGTCTACTAAAAGTTGGCGGTTTAATGATATTTGATGACTACAATTGGCGATATGCTGACTCTAACTATATGAAAGGAAAACGATTGCTTTATATGACTCAGGAACAAGTTGATGCCTTCCAAATAAATATGTTTATAGAAGACCTTGTTTCAACACATATTGGTTACGAAACAGTTAAGAAAAATAAAATTTTCCGTAAGATTTTGGCAACACATCAGCTTGATAAATCTAACTAGGCTTTGACTAAAGTCAATTATTATGACTTTAACTTCAGGGGATCACAAGAGGGCTACAAAGGTTGCTGTATAAGCTTCATAGCCTTCAATCCCTTAGTTATCAAATTGAGTCTCTGGATTATCAAGATTTTCAGGCTATGACAGAGAAAGATTTATCATCTTTATAAACTGTCAGCATCTTTCCTAAATATTTAGCCAGAGAAATCGCCACATCCAGATCATACTTGCGATTCACATCATCCAAAATAATCGGCACAGTCCAATTTTAAAACGAATATAATACGAATAAATATAAAAATTTATTTGGCAATGATCCATAACTATCACAATTTTCCTATTGATTTTTTGATAAAATATAGTTTTGCTTTAATTAAAGTTATCCCTCTTCTGTCACTCTCGGAGAGGTCAATCTCTAGAAGCTTTATCAGCCAGTCAATACAAGCTATCCTATTACAAAAACTTGGTTATCGTATTTGTTATTAGAAAGAAATCGGGCGAATGCTTCCTATACAAAAGCTCTAGAATTCAGAAATAGCAAAAGTTTTCGGAGAGTGACAGAAGAGGGATAGAACAACTGATTTTAACTCTGCAACGGCAATGCCTGACTCTCTGCGTTTTTGGAGCCAAATATCCCTGGAGGGGCTCTTGCCAAAAGTAGTAGCCATGGGATTATGGTTTGGAGGAAATGCCCTTGCTCGTCAAGGTTTTAGATTAAGTGTTTAATATTTAATAAAATATTTTACGATTTTGATGCTATATATTAACATTTGGAGAAGCAATTAAGATTTACACATCGCGTATTACAGAAAATTAGTAATCTATTATGAACGTGAGTTCGATGAAAATGCAAATTTTGAGTCTTTCAACGAAAGAATGAGATTTTCATCCGACGAAAAAATGGGAGTTTCAATCTCTGTCGAACTCACGTTATTATTAGGCTTTTTTATTTTTTACGATAAATATAAAAATCCGAAAAACTTCCTTCGTGTTCACCTAACTCTATTGCCGGGTATATATTCTTTACAACTTTCCAAAGTTGCCAGTTTTGAATTACTTGTTCTATATCTTGGGTAAATTTTCTGGGTCTAATATGAAATTTAAATTTTTCCTGGTTTTCAAAATTCCATGAGTAAATCACTACAAATTTTTTAGCAGCTCCAAATAAATGGTCTAAGTAAGCATAATAGATATCATCTTCTATTAAATGAAACATAACATCTATGGAGATCGAGATATCAGCAACAAAAACTTTAAATTTATCTATAAAATAGAGGGAATCATATAGAAAAAAACTTTTTGTGTAATCATTTTTAAAAATTTCTTTACATTTATCAATAGCCGTTTTGGAAACATCTAACCCAATGTACTTAGGGTATTTGGCGAAAGAAAGCTGGCGACCATCACCACATCCAAATTCTATTATAGATTCGATATTCTCTTTCTCCACTAAATCATTAATAACATTTGCTTTAAATTGTGCCAACTTATCATTGTAGGTTCCTATACCGGAATTTCCTCCTTGATAATATCTATTTTCCCAATATTGTACTGAGTTCCCAGACTCTAGCTTAAAAATTAATTCTTTGATCTTATCTTCACACTTTGCAAAGCTCCCCTTTTCTTTAAAAAATTGTTGACAAAAAAACAAAGCATCAGATAGCTTATTCTTTTTACAAGCTACAATCGCTAGTTTGTAGTAAACCCAAGAGGATAATCTTGAATCTTGAAGGGTTGTCAACTGAGTAGAATAAATTTTAACTAAGGATTCAAACATTATTATTTTTTTTGGTCTATTTTTAGAAAAACTGCGAAAACCTATTCTTAGAGAAACGGCTTTTGATGGTGTTTTAAAAGAAATACAAAATTTTGACAAAATTGGGCTAGCAATAGCTATGTATTTGTGTAAGCCCAAATTTTCGGAATGATTGAAATATTCATGGGAACCAGATAATATTTTATTATTTTGATCAAAAAATTCAAATTGAATCAAAGCATTTTTGAATAAAGGAGCATTTTCACTACTAATTTTTCCCTCTATAAGATAAATAGAATTTTCATTTACTGCAAAGCTAATCCATTGAGACTTATCTGGTAGATATCCATAATCTTTTTCTGGAAATAAATAAAAATTGTTGACTTGATATATGTTATTTTCTATTTTTTTATAAATTTTATTGAGCAAGTTACATAAATCTATTTTCAAATTGACTGATTTCTGAAAGTACACTGATGCCAAATCAAGCTTTCCTTGTTCAGCCAAAACTTCTCCTAACTGATAGTGTAACCAAGCCGAATTGGGATTGATTTCAAGAGCCCGACGATATTCAATAACAGCCCGCTCTAAATTCCCCTCCTTCACTAAGGCATCACCCAAATTATTATAAGCCCAAGCAAAATGGGGGTTAATCTCGATCGCCTGATGATAAAGTGCGATCGCCTCATCTAACTTCCCCGCCCGCTTCAAATGATTAGCCTGCTTTAGCAACTGACCTGCACTCATCGCTTGATTCTCCATGACAAATCCAACATTAACCTACACTAACAGAAAGATATGAGCCACTCATGAATATATAGAAATATTATCAAAAACCGAATGTACTATGCAATCTCCTGATATAAAAATTGCTTCACTAATATTATAAATTATTTTTTTCGGTGAGATTTAAAAGCTTTTACTTGTGAACACATCTATAAAACTCATCAATTTGAGAAGAAGTATAAAAATGTTTTGTATATTTTGATTTTAACATTTGATCCAAATATTCTTCAGAAATTATAAGTTCTTTCTTAAATTGTTTATACAGATTACCGTACCACTTCTGGGAACTAATATTATGGTTTTCTATTTCAAAATCTCTCATCCCAGTAAACCCTCGAAGAATCTCCTGTTTTTGACTATCAATAAGTTCAGCTTGCATAATCAAGATATGATAGGACTGATGGAAATAGGTTTTCCATCCCAAAGTCGAAAAAGGTTGCGAATAAACATCAAAATTAAAAGATTTATTAAACTCTCGCTCAAACCAACCCAGGGGATAATTGGGGTTTAGTGTCCAAAATCTGTCAGTCAGTTCTTCAACAGTTAACTGCTGGATTTGTTCTCTGGTTAAATGGGGATAATAAATCTCGATATTTTGAAAAAATCCCGCAATATTGACCTCAATCGGATTTCTGACCAGTGAAATAACTTTCAAGGGTTTTCCCAACCAATTTTTTAACACAAAATAGCCATCTACACAATGACCCTTGTGCATATTATTATGCAAATAGGTTTCGTCTAAAAAATGAATATCATAGACCTGTATAGCATACTTTTTTAAAGACCTTGAAATAGAAGTTGAACCTACTTTTCCCATTGTATAGACTAAAAATCGCTGCTGATTGGCTTTTTCTTCAATCTTATGATTGTTTACACTTTGAATCGTCTGTTTATAATTTCTTAGTTTCTGCAAGCAGCGGGCTTTTTCATCCTTTAAATTCATTAAATCGGGTCTAAAATTAATACACTTTTCCCAAATCTCTAACGCCGCTTCATACTGTCCTTGATTAAATAAATCAATAGCATTTTGTCGCATTCCCCTGAGATATTTTCGACCCGTAAACCTGACTTTATCAATCACTGCTTCCGCCTGAATATTAACTGTAACCTTCGTCGGATGGTGTAGAGGAAAATCAATAGATTGGGTGGGTAAATTGGCAATTTCATCTACTTCCCAAGTTGTATGGGCGGCATCTTCCCCAAAACCCACATTAGAAATTAAATTCTGATTAGGGACTGCACATAAACCTTGATTAACAAAACAAGTAAACGTCCAAGCCCATCCCCAAGAATTAAATCCATTATAAGTTAAATCAAAGATTTCAGCCCAATATTGAGCCGATGGGTAATCTCCTAAATAGTCTTGTAACCATTGACTTTCCCGTACCGGGAGCCATTGTTTCAAACTTCCATCAAAATATTTCCAAGCTCGTTTCCAAGTAGCCCAACCCCAATAAAAGCTATAGGCTGAAAAGTAATAACTAGAATCAGAACAACGGTATCCATGAGTGTTTTCTCCTGTAATTTGAAAAACACGCTCATTATGGCGATATCGCTCTAATAACTCCTGACAAAATTCAAAAAAACCAATTTCTGGAATACAATCATCTTCTAAAATAATTGCTTCTTCAACTTGGCTAAAAAGCCAATCTAACCCAGTAGAAACCCGTTGTTTACACCCTAAATTAATATCCGAATAAGTTTTATAAACTTCACACTTCCAGTCAACTCGATCGATGATCGCCCGTGTAGCTGCACATTTTTCAAGTTCTCCAGGGTGATCAGGGTTGGGGCCATCAGCAATGACGAATAACTGAGAGGGTTGTAATGTTTGAATCACCTCAAAAACCTGCTTGGTTGTATGAGGTCTTTTAAAGATAATCAAAACGATAGGTGTTGTGAAAGGCGACTGATTCATGGTAAGATCACGACATCAAAAAATCTTCAAGCATTAGTTAATTTAATGGTATGGAGCAGTATATCATCCTTAAAGGAATAGCAGGACTAGGAAATAGACTATCGGCTTTAAGCGCAGCTATTAAATATGCTCAAACCACTAACAGAAAACTAATCGTTGAGTGGAATGATCAGTGGTACAGTAGCCATTCCTCCAAAAATGTCTTTTTTGAATTTTTTCAGCTTGTCAATATAGATAGTAGTCTTCAGCATACCTATGATATTCCCCATTATAGCCAAAAAACTGTTGCTCCTGCAATGTGGTTCAATCATTTAACTGACCCTAGCGATCAAGTTATGCAATTTCCTCTTGTTTGGAAATTAAACGATCAATATTTAGGTCAAAAATGTGTTGTGGAATTAGATCGTTCTTACACAGAAGATATTGTCATCTTTACTTCCTATGGAGGATTAGATAGAAAAATTCTGCGTCATCATCTAAAACTTAAACCCGCTGTTCAAAAAATCGTGTGTGAATTTGCTGAAAAATATTTTTCAGAAACTGTAATTGGTGTTCATGTACGTTTTACCGACAAACAACCTAAACAACCTTTAAAGACGGTTTTTCAAAAAATTGATGACCTTTTATCTGTAGAACCTACAGCTAAAATTTTTTTAGCTACTGATAATCCTGAGATCATTATTGAATTTAAACTCCGATATGTTAATCATATGCTAGTGAGAAATAAATGGTTCCCCTCCGATCACACACCAATCCATCGCTATCAATCTGGACGAATTCCTGAAGAAATTCTTCTAGACGCTGTTGTTGAAATGTTTTTACTCAGCCACTGCAAATATTTAATTGCACAAGGTAATTCATCGTTTTCTAGGATATCAACTTGTTATTTTAAATCAGATAGCAATAATATCATGCTTTGGTAATTCATGCTAAAGTTGCTTTTCCTCATTCTATCCCCTGATACAATAAATCCAAAACGCATTAAAATTCAAGGCTTCCTCCATGAAACTCGACTTCCTCAACCTCTGTCAACAACACGCCATTACCCCACGCGGTATTATCTCCATAGGCGCTTACGATGGCAAAACCCTCAAACGCCTCAACCTCCCCAATACCATTAAAACCCTACTTATCGATGCCAACCCCACTGCTGTTGAAAGATTGCAAGAGAATTTTGCCGATCGCCCCAATATCCAAGTCGTTCAAGCTGCCATTGCCAACCACAACGACACCGTGACCCTGCATCTGAGTTCCCTAGAGTCTAGCAGCTCCATCCTACCGTGGCAACAGTACAGCAAAATTTACCCCAATATTAAAGAAACTCAACAACTCACCCTCCCTTCCCGCACCCTGGATACTCTCCTGGAAGAACTGGATCTGTCTCCCACTGACTTTAATATTCTGATTCTCGATATCCAAGGCGCTGAACTCCTCGCCTTAGAAGGCGCTACCCAACTCCTCAATACCATAGATGCCATTTACACCACCGTTCATTATCAAGAACTGTTTAAAGGCGGGGCTTTAGCGGAACAAGTCGATCAGTTCCTCACCGACTACCAATTCCAGCGTGTAGCAGAGGAGACTCCCTACCATCCCGCTTGGGGAGAAGCGTTCTATGTCCGTCAGCCTGTTAGAACTGAGGATGGGGTGCTTCCCGTTCAACCCCTATCCCCAACCTCTCAACTGCTTCAGGAAACCCAACAGGAGTTAGAAACTTTACAGTTACAATACCAAGAAACTTTGGGAACGTTGGAACAAACCCAAGATCAACTGCAACAAAAAGCAGAGAATCTAGCTGAGTTAGAATCTCAACGGGATCAAATATTAGTAGAATTAGAACAATCTCAAATCCAACAGGAACAACTCCAAACCCAACTTCAACAAACCCAAACCGACCTTAAACAATCTCAAATCCAACAGGAACAACTCCAAACCCAACAGGAACAACTCCAAACCCAACTTCAACAAACCCAAACCGACCTTAAACAATCTCAAACCCAACTTCAACAACTCCAAACCGACCTTAAACAATCTCAAACCCAACAGGAACAACTCCAAACCCAACTTCAACAAACCCAAACCGACCTTAAACAATCTCAAACCCAACAGGAACAATTACAAACCCAACTTCAACAAACCCAAAAAGAATCTGATCAATCTCGTTCTGAACTCCATGAAGTTAGAGAAGAATTGGAACTAACCCAATTCCAACTGGATGAAGTACAAGTTGAGTTAGAACAATATGTTGCTAAGTTCCATCAACAGAAAGAAGAAATTACCCAACTGCAAACGGAACTGGAACAAACTAAAACCCAATTAACTCAAGTTCAACCCCAACCTGAACCCACCGTTAGCACAAAATCTAAATCAGATAATGCAGCGATAGTCAAACTCTTGGCCAAAGTTCTAGCAGAAACCCTAGAAGATTAGTGAGGATAGATTATGACAGCTAGCCCTTTATCAATTCTTCCTAATCTTCAACCCACACTAAACCTCACAATTTTTGCAGTCCCTAAACCCTTTCGAGGTCAGATTGGTATTATTCAACGGAATGCAATTCAAAGTTGGTTACACTTGCAACCCCAACCGGAAATTATCTTATTGGGAAACGATGAGGGAACAAGAGAAACTGCCAGAGAGTTTGGTTTACGCCACATTCCCAACATCCAACTCAATACTCAGGGAACTCCCCTGTTAAATGATATTTTTTTCCAAGCTTACCAACAAGCGAAATACCCGATATTAACCTATGTTAATTCGGATATTATCTTAACCAGTGACTTCCTGCCAACGGTTCAACAAGTTGCAAACCAATACCAGCAATTTTTAATTCTAGGAAGACGTTGGAATCTGGATATCATTGAAACCTTAAACTTTCATCATTCCCATTGGGAACAAAATTTACGCGATCGCGTTCATCAAGCCGGAACCTTCAGTGGCGTTGGAGCCTTAGATTATTTCGTTTTCCCCAAACCTCTATTTTCCCAACTACCAAAATTTGCCGTTGGACGCGCAGGCTGGGATAACTGGATGGTAGGAGAAGCCCTCAAACAGAAGATTCCGGTCATCAATGCTAGTCAATTAATTACCGCGATTCATCAAAACCACGATTACAACCATTTGCCAGGACATCGTTTAGAAGCATTTCAAGGAACCGAAGCACAACAGAATCAAACCTTTCTCCAAGGTCATTTTGCCGGCAATAGTGCCGATGCGACTGTTTACTTAACTCCCCTCTCTCCCAACCACACTCCTAGAGTTAGTGTGATTATCCCCACCACCCATGTAAAGAACCACGATTTTGCATCTCTCCCTCTGCGTCAAAGCATTGACAGTGTTTACCAACAAACCCTGACTGACTTTGAAATTATCGTCGTTGATGATAGTTTTACGCAGGAAATGCGATCGCAACTCAAAGCAGAATATCCCTCAATCCGCTACATCCATCAACCCTCTCAAGGGATTGTAGCCGCTTTTAATCAAGGTTTGGACATCGCCCAAGGGGAATTTGTGACTTTTTTGAATACCTCAGAGGTATTTTTGCCAGAAAAACTTGCCCAACAAGTCGCTTGCTTTGAACAGAAAGCAGGTTCTTTAGAAATGGTTCTCAGTGCTTGGCAAACCCCTTCCGGCAGTAGGAGTCAGGCCATTAATATTGCAGCCTTTAATTCCGTTTTACAAGGACGGGAAGGGTTGCATGGCGTTCATATTTGGATGTTACCAACACTGTGGCAATTCATCCGAACTAACACAATTCTATTTCGGCGCAGTTGGTTACAGCGTTATGGTGGCTTTAACCCCCAACTCTCTCAACAAGCCGCTACCCTTGACCTGCTACTAAATTTATCCTCAAGGGGGGCGGCGGCGGTTTGTTTAGAACAGCCAACAGTTTGCTGTCCTGAACCCCAACCCTATACTCCTGAAACCATCGCTCAAATGGCGCAAGAGTCAGAACAACTTCTGCAAAACTATTTTTCACGCCCCACCGTTAAACCTTGGATGCGTCCCTTGGAGTCCCAGGCCTATACTCAAACATTCCTATGGCTAGTACGCTTGATGTCAGATATCGGCAATGAACAGCAGAAAGCAAAATTCCTAGGCCGTTATCATTCTTATCTGAAAAGGAGTTTATCAATTGACACTAATGATTTAGATTCGATATCAAAGTCTAGGTGGGAATCTCCTAATCTCAAATAGCTTGCTCAAGTTCTAACAACGCTTCTCCTAAATTCCGATAGAACCATAAATGAATCGGTTCGCCCTGCAATTCCATCCCTTTGCGGTAACAATCAATGGCTTCTTTTAAACAGCCTTGACGATGCAATTCTTGTCCCAGCTCCTGATAAATCTCAGGAGCATTAGGACTGTTCTTCAATATCTCTTGATATCGAGAGAGGGGATCTAAATTAACTCCCTTTTTTTTTTGAAATCACACGACTCATCCCTTCATAAGCCAAATCAAACTCCGGCTTGAGGTTAATTGCTTTTTGGAAATAAGCTATTGCCTCTTGATAATTTCCTTTCTGTTCTAATGCTTCTCCCCAATGTAAATTAATATCGGGAGAATCTGGATAAATCTCACAAGCGCGGCGATAACAACTAATCGCTTCATCCCACTTTTGAAGCATAGCAAAAGTATGACCTAAAACATGATAAGCAACGGCCGAACCTGGGTTGAGAATATAAGCGCGACGTAAAGCAACAATAGCATTTTCAATTGCACCTTGTTGTCGGAGGGTTTGTCCTAAGTTTTGATAGGACTCAAAGGAATCACGATTAAAATCTTGACTGCGACGGTAGGAGGCGATAGCCTCTTCAAATTGGCGTTGTTTGCCTAAAATTTGTTCTAAGCGATTTTCAATGGAACGCGGATTGGCTGGATTTAATTCTAAGGCTTGGCGATAGGCAGCGATCGCTTCTTCCCATTGATAAAATTGTTCTAACGCCTGGCCCAATTCATCATATAACTCAGCCGAACTTGGGTTCAAAGCACAGGCTTGATGATAAGCAGTAATCGCTTCTTCCAAGTTATGAGTTTGCACCAGTGCTTGAGCTAAACCCCCTTGATGCTGACTATAATTAGGATGCAGTTCAACGGCTCGACGATAAACCCTAACCGCTTCTTCCCATTCATTTTGTGCAGCTAAAGCTTTCCCTAACGGGTCATAAGCCTCGGCTAAATTAGGATTAAGTTCACAAGCTCGCTCTAATGCTGTTACAGATTCTTTCCATTCCTGCTGGTGCATTAATGCCGTCCCCAAATTATAGTAAGCAGTTGCAGAGTTAGGATTCACCTGACAACACCGACGAGAGAGACTAATAATTTCCTCCCATTGTTCCTGATCTTCTAATAATTTTCGTGATTTTTCGTAAGCTTCTATTAAATTAGGATTGAGTTGACAAGCACGACGATAATGTTTGAGTGCTTCATCAGTTTGACCGCACTGTTCTTGAACTTTTGCTAATGATAAATAACATTCTGACCAATAAGGATTAATCTCTAAGGCTTGATGGTAAGTCGCGATCGCCTCTTGCCCTTGGTTCTGTTGCGCGAGAGCCAGTCCTAGATTATAATAGGTTTCGGCATCCTTGGGTTTAAGCTCTAACGCCTTGTGAAACGAAGAAATCGCTTCTACAATATTGCCTTGCTGGGTGAGAGCGATCCCCAAATTCGTGTAAAATTCATAAAAGTTCGGCTCTAAGGCAATGGCTTGTTGAAAGCAACTGATCGCTTGGCTCAAATGTCCGGCTTGCAGTTCCACAGTACCTAAGCGGTCATAGAACCAAGGGGAATTAGCGTTGAGTTCAACAGCTTTCTGATAAGCTGATATCGCGTCCTCAAAACTTCCCTGTTGACTGAGAGCTTCCCCCAAGTTATAATAAAGCCAAGGGGATGATGGGTTTTCTTGTATCCCCTGCTCATAGCTGAGAATTGCCTTTTCCAACTGACTTGTCCGTAACTGTTGATTTGCTGTCTCAAAATGGCTAATACTCATATCACAACTCTCGATTATTTCTAGGATTCAATTATATCATGTCTGCTAGCATTGAGCGTGTCAACAACTTATTACAACTTCTTTGAGCCGTTATCTGATTCCATCTGCCTTGAACAGCAGTTAAATCTTACCAGCAAGAAGGATGCCAGCAGACACAATAACATTATATTGGTTATGGACACTTGAGGGAATCTGCAAACAGTCACTCAACCTTTAGAGATGGATATGCCTGTCACTACCTGATTGTTTCCGTCCCTTTTTTACCCTTCTCTACCGGTTGTTAATAACTTTATATATATGCCATTCCCTTCAGAATTGCCAGAAATTAAAAACAAACTAGAGCGATCGCAGTCGTGGCTACAGCAAATTCAAAGCGAGATGGCATCTTGGGAATCGCTAACAACTCTACCACCCTCATCCCCCTTAGCGGAACCCTCTCGTCAGTCGATGTTATTTTACCGAGATTATGGCGGTTTTACAGGTGGGCACTTAAAGGTTTGGGACTATTTTAATCATGTCAAATTTTCCCACAGTTATGCTCCCTTTATTTATTTCACACCTCAAAGCAGTTGGGAGCAAAACAATCCTTGGTTAAATTTAGATAAAACTTTCCTCTTATCTGAGCCCTTAGTAAATCCCGATCTAATTTTTATGGAGGGATTGGATTGGCATTTCCTTGATGAACACTATAAAAATAATTCACATATTCCGATTATTAATTTAATTCAGCACGTCCGACACGCCTATCCTGATAATCCTCGTTATTCCTTTCTCAAATATAGAGCAATTCGGATTTGTGTCAGTTCCGAAATCAAAACTTATTTAGAAGAAACTCATCAAGTCAACGGAGAACTATTCGTTATTCCCTGTGGCTTGGATCTGAGTGAACTCCCCCAACCTTTAGATTGGGAACAAAAAGATTGTGATATTTTAATTTGCGCGTTGAAAGAACCTATTTTAGGACAACAGTTAAAAAAAGAATTAGAAAAAGCCGAAAAAAAAGTGGAACTTCTCACAGCACAACTTTCCAGAGCAGAATATTTACAAAAGCTAAATAGTGCAAAGATGACGGTATTTCTTCCTAATCAACAAGAAGGAGAGGGGTTTTATCTTCCGGCTTTAGAAGGGATGGCGCTAGGAACACTGGTGATCTGTCCCGACTGTATTGGCAATCGATCCTTTTGCCTTTCATGGTATAATTGTATCCGTCCAGAGTATCGGGTAGAAAGTTTATTGAATGCAATCCAACAAGCATTACAATATCCTCGAAGTAAAATTCGGGAAATTTTAACCCAAGCGAAACAAACCGCCAATGAGCATAATCTTCTCAAAGAGCGTCAGGCTTTTTTAGAAATTATCGATAATATTCGGCAAATTTGGTAAAATTGTCTTACCTAAATTATTTAGAGTTTTGATTTACAGTCATCTAAAAATAGAACTCCATAAACCTTTACCTGAAGAAAACCCTTCTAAAATCATGCAAAAATCCAACACCGAACAAAGCGTTTTCATTATCACCGGAATGCACCGTTCAGGAACCTCCTTAACCGCATCTATTTTGCAGAGTGCCGGTATTCACATTGGTCGAAATTTGTTAGGTGCAGATCAGGTCAATATTAAAGGTCATTGGGAAAATATTGACTTCTATGAATTTCACATGAATATTCTTGACTCACAAGGACTCAGTAGTGCGGGCTGGACATTACAGGACAATTTAGAAATTAAGGAAGAATTTATTGATCGAGCTAAACAAATTATAGAAAATAATGCTTTAAGTTCAGTTTGGGGATGGAAAGAACCTCGAACCACTCTCTTTTTAGACTTTTGGGCAAAACTCTTACCCGAAGCCAGGTTTTTATTAATTTATCGTTCTCCTTGGGAAGTGGCTGACTCTCTCTATCGGCGACAGGACGAACTTTTTCAAAGTCAACCAGAATTAGCCATTAAATATTGGCAGCATTACAACCAAAAAATTCTCAATTTTTATAACCAGGAACAAAATCGTTGTCTACTTGCGAATGTTAAAACGATTATTCAGTACCAAGCCGCCTATATTGATACGATTAATCACAAGTTCAACGTTAATTTAAGTCATCCTTCTCCTACAGCTTACGATCCATCGATGTTGAAAACAGAGGTTTCATCCAACAGTCAGCAACCAACTGTAATTGATTATTACTTTCCTGAAGCCATTGAACTTTATCAGGAACTAGAAGGCAGAGCATGGCATCCTGAACAAACGCCAGATTTTTCTTGGCAAGAATTATTAAAACCGTCTCTCTATCGAACTTGGGCTTTTCAAGATTGGGCGAATTTGCGTCGATTAGAACAGGATAATAAATCCTTGAAAACTCAATTGCACGCACAAGAACCGGAATTGCAAAATTCTCATTCTCGTCAAACTGAATTAGAACAGACAAAAGCCCAACTGAAAACAGCAGAAAATCTCCTCGAACAATCTCAATCCCAGTTACATGAAACTGAAAGCGTTTTAGAGAAATCTCAAACTCAGTTACAACAAACCGAGTCCGTTTTACAACACTCCCATGCTCAACTTAATCACACTCGCAAGGAATTAGAACATACAAAAACTCAACTTAGTCAAGCTCAATTTGATGTTATGCGTTATCAATCGCAGTTACATCAAACTCAAGAAGAATTAGAATACTATGAACTGCACCGCCAAGCTTGGGAGGAATCGCAATCTAAACTTTATGCAGCCGAGGTAGCTTTAAGTCAGTTGATGGATCAGTTACAGAAAACCGAAAAAAGTGAAGAGCGTTTACATATTCAACTACATCAAACTCAAGAAAAATTAGAATACTATGAACTGCACCGCCAAGCTTGGGAGGAATCGCAATCTAAACTTTATGAATCCGAGGTAGCTTTAAGTCAGTTGATGCATCAGTTACAGCAAGCAGAAAAACGAGAAGAACGAATCAACCTTCAACGGCATCAAACTTTAGAAGAGTTAGAACAAACCGCAACTAAACTTAAACAAGAGCAAGAGAATTTTCAACTGGTAAATCACAAATTTATACAACTAAAAATAGAGCTAGAAGGAGATATCAAACAAAAAGAAGCACAAATTCATCAATGGCAAACAGAATTCAAACAGTCGCAATCTCAACTCCACGAACTACAAGGGGAATTAGCTCAAGCTAAAACCTATATTGAGCAAATCACACAACGGCACAAGCTAGAACAAATCGTAGCTGAATCTCCCCAAAAGCAAAGCGAAATCGATTACAATCTGTTAGTTTGGGATGCCTGGAATGCTTACTGCAATGGTCAAATGCCTGTGATGAAGCAGCACCTTCAAAACGCTTTAAAATTAACTAAAACCTCAGCAAGCGAAACAATTATGAATTGGTTAGAGAGTTTTTCTAAATTTTCCGTTGCCCAAGGGTTGGAACTAGATTCCGAAAGTTTAACTAATTCCCTGGAATGGCAACAGTTAATGCGCCAAGTTATGGTAAAAAAAATGACGCAATTGCCTATGATAAAACATTGACTATAAACCGCATAAACATTGATCCAAAGCTATTGGATAATGAACCTGTAGCCGTGAGTGAAGGGTTCTCCTGAGTTTTAGGTGATCATAAAAATAAAAGTTCCCGTGGTATCGGCCAGAAAGCCTGCGTAAGGGAGACGCTCACACTACCGCTTCTACCACAAATCCAGGAGAGCCAATCAAACTAAGTTCTGCACCTGAATCAACCATAATTTTCACTGCTACGGTATGCTGAAATTTCAATAACAACTGGTATTTAGGTTGCCAATCGTGAGATTTTCATATTCTCATTCTGACTGGATAAAATATGACTGGATCGACAAGCTCGCTTCCAAATATCCGTTCAATTACATAATCTAAACCAGATAAACTCGGATCGAGCGCATCCTTCATCTTTCGTAAGGATTCAGGTCTAAAAACTTGCGGCTCCAACGCTTGTCTGGCAAGGGTTTTAGGGCAAAATAAGGGTTTTTGTCTTTCGTGGTTAATTGTCAATAAACGAGGAGAAGTGACAGTTTTTCGTGGTTTATTGAGAATAGAGATTGATTTAGTATCAAGCTCCATATCTAAAGTCTTTGCCCAGCAAGGAGTTCAGTGACCTGAATCCTTACCATCTTTCGATAATCGCGATCGTGACTAATCACCCCTTTGTTAGTATAAGCTATCCAATCGCCCGATATTTTTTTTAACTCCACGCGATCAGGTTTATACCAATGATTAGCTGTAGTATATTGTGGCTCCATAATCAAACCACTTTTTTGTATTTTATAAAATCATCTGTGCTTGAGTTAATAATATAAAAAAAAAATAAAAGATAATGTACGCCAGTCGCGATCGGGCTTTGGCACCTCATTCTACTAAATAGAATAAGTTTTGCCCCATCGCCCCCACTAAACCCAAGCCCTCGTCTTTTCAACCCGATCGGATTTCAGCCCTCTGAGGATGTTCCCGCACGCACCATGTATTATAGATGGGCGATCGCCCCCAAGCCAGCTTGCCATCGAGCTTAACAATAGATATTACCCCAAAAATCAACACAGGAAGACGATCGCACTCAATCGATCGACATTCCCCGCGCGATCGGGTAAACTAGAAAGGTCGATCAGGTTCTACCCGCGTGCCCTTGACTCAAAGCCCAACTTCTGCATCAGAGTGAAGCACTGGACTCGGCACATACAAAATTAACTTAAACTCGATCGAGGCAGTTCACTGCGATCGCCGCTTAAAAATAATCGTCTCCTCAGCTTGCTTAAATTCTATATCAAACAAGTCAAATACTACCTCTCTCCCTAAAAGAACCTCTTGACAAAAATCAGTTTGTGCCCAAGCTACAGGAGCCGTAAAAATATGACCATCCAACTCCATTTCAATATCTCGTAACAGATATTCAATACTGCCGCCAACTCCCTCAGCTTTACTGATAATCTCTCCAGTAGTTCTACTCAAACCCAAATCTTCACCAAGCTGCTTAGTAATTAAGCTGAGTTCGGCTCCAGAATCCACCAGCATTTCGACTCTTGCGGAGTTTTGAGCTTTTAGATGCAGTTCATATCTTGGCTGCCAATCATGAGCCTTTAATGCCCTCATTCTAACAGGATAAAACCTGACTGGTTCAACAAACTCGCTTTCATATATACGACCGATTACATAACTTAAATTAGGCACATCAGTCGGAATCGCATCCTTCATCTTTCGATAATCGCGATCGTGACTAATCACCCCTTTGTTAGTATAAGCTATCCACTCACCCCGATATTTTTTTAACTCCGGTCGATGAGCTTTATACCAATCATTGGCTGTAGGATACTCGGGTTCCATAATTAAATCACTTTCTTGTATTTTAGAAAATCATCTATCGTTGGGTTAATGATATCTGTCGCTACAAAATTTTATCAAACATAATTTACTTTTGTCGCGATCGGGCTTTTGTATCCCATTCTACTACATAGGGTAAGTTTTGCCCGATCGCCCCCAATGAACTCCAAATGAACTCAAGCCGTTGCCTTCCCAAGGATATCCGACTTCAGCCCTATGAGGATGTTCCCGCACGCACCAGGTATTATATATGGGCGATCGCCCCCAAGCCCGCTTGCCATCGAGCTTAACAATAGATATTACCCCAAAAATCAATCAACACACGAAGACGATCGCACTCAAGCGATCTACGAACACGGGCGATCGGGTAAACTAGAAAGGTCGATCGCACCCAACCCCCGTGCCATTGACTCAAAGCCCAAATTAAACTATATCGAGATCGAGCAAATTTTTAAGGAGAGAGGTTAACTATGGATTTTTGGCAAGTACGGAGAAACATTGCTTCTCAATACCTAAGCGGCGAGGGAATAGAAGTAGGAGCCCTTCATGCCCCTCTAGAAGTTCCGGCAGGCGTGAAGGTTCATTACGTCGATCGGATGTCTGTAAGGGATTTGAGGAAGCAGTATCCAGAGTTAGCGGCGGTTAATCTAGTAGAGGCGGACATCGTAGATAATGGTGAAACTCTCTCATCCATACCTGACAACTCTTGGGATTTTGTGATCGCCAATCACATGATAGAACACTGTCAAAATCCGATCGGCACTCTAGAAAATTTTTTGAGAGTTCTGAAACCGGGAGGACTGGTGTATATGGGGGTACCAGACAAACGCCATACATTTGACATCGATCGGCCTCTAACTTCGATCGACCACCTCATTCGGGACTATAAAGAAGGGCCGGAATGGTCTAAGCTCGGTCATTATGAGGAATTTATCAGGCTAGTTGACAAACCTCCAGAAGAACAAGTGGCTGTACGGATACAGCATCTACTTGACATAGATTACAGCATTCATTTTCATGTCTGGACCGCAGAGAGTTTCCCTGAGTTGCTCGAATATTGTCAAAAACAGCTAGGCTTTGATTTTACTATAGAACTCTTGCAAGAAAACTCTATGGAAATTGTCCTGATTCTCAGGAAAAAAGCAAATTGACATCAAGCTTAGGAATGAAAAATAAATAAGGTGACTAATAGAGCAATAGTTTACCTTGGAACAAGGCTTCTGGGGTTTAATTGTGCAATTTATTTTTCATCCCTTACTCTTTGAGTAATGCTCATTTGAGCTTGGCAGAATATCCAGGCTTAGCTAAATTTTATGCTGTTCCACGTTTAGCTAAATATTGTACTATTAGCGGGCTATTTCAACACATCATCTCTGAAAACAACGTTACGCAATTACTAAAGTTATGGCCATCTTAGAACAAGACGAGAACTTAATATTAGCGATAGACCATTCATGGTCTGATGACTGCGGACTCGGAATCCAAGGATGGATTGTGGGCAAAAAAGAAGGTGTTCTCGATGAAGTAGTAGTTGGTGTGGGTGATACCTTCGTCCCCATCTCTGCTTGGTATCCCCGCGCTGATGTAGCAGCAGCCTACCCCCAATACAACAGCAACCCCAACTGTGGCTTCATTGTCTACTTACCTCGGACGGCAAAACATCAACTTACTTTCCACGCCAAAGCTCAAGGTGTGAGTTACAGCAAAAATGTAACCTTTGCCGGGTCAAAGCCCTCAGTATACGATTTCGCAACTTTCACAAATGACGGTAACGGTATTTTCCTTGATTTTATGAATCGGGTTAATAACAATAATCTCCGGATTCTAGAAATTGGCTCGCGCATCGTAAGTCCTGGAAGCAGCAGCAAAAGAGCTTTATTTCCTGGCGCAGCGTCTTACACTGGATTTGATTACTACCCAGATGGCAACACAGATGTAGTTGGGGATGCTCACAAACTCTCTCAATACTTCAGTAACCAGAAGTTTGATGCCATCTTTTCTGCATCTGTATTTGAACACTTAGCAATGCCTTGGGTAGTGGCAATGGAAATTAATAAGTTGCTAGCAGTTGGTGGAATAACATTCCACAGTACCCACTTTGCCTGGCCTCTTCACGAGAGACCTTGGGACTTCTGGCGTTTCTCTGACGAGGGTCTTAAAGTTTTATTTTCTCAGGCTATAGGATTTGAAGTAATCAGATCGGAGCTTTATGCTCCTTTACGAATGCACTTAGACACCATGATACAAGGTCAAGAAACACTAACAACTCAGCCAGCCTTTGGAGGAGTTGCCATCCTTGCCCAAAAAGTAGGTGAAATTAATTCAGAAAAATTTAGATGGGATGTAAGCATAACCGATATTTTGACATCAGAAAGCCATTACCCCAAGCCAGCAGCTTAACTGTTCGGATTGTCATACTCCGCAACAATTTCCTGTCAGCCCAAGCAAATCAAAACTTCCTGACGGGGTGACAAATCCACCAATTGTCACTTCCTATCAACACACAGCGGAAACCGCTGTTATGAGGTACACCCACTTGTCGTTCAATCCTCGTAGGGACACGGCATTGCCGTGTCCCTACCGTGTTTCATAACAGCGGGAACTGCTTTAGCTTCATGGCTGTAACCTTTTTCAAGCATGATTCCTAGCTATTTTGTCACCCCAGTATCAATCAACATCTAGCCAAATAAAATGTAGGATGGACTATTGAAAGTTGAGAAGTCTGTTGCCTTTGACATTCCTCCTGAAGTACAGGATAATCATGCAAAAACTTTTCTTCAACAAATAAAAGCATATTTTGAGAAAACCAAGGAGCTACATTTTGATTATTCCAAACTAGCTTCCTCAGACAATCAACAACAATAAAGCCTCTCTCGTGAAAAGACTGCACCCAATAATCCTGCCACTGTTCATTACAGTTGTTAAATCCACCTTGATATGGGATAGCAGCAGAAAAAAGGCAGACTTTCCCTAATTTCACTAAAGAATCAATAAAAATATCTTTCTTGTCAATGGGAATACGTTCTGCCACTGCCAAAGAAACTACTAAATCAAATTGTCGATCAATCAGCAAAGGTTCCTCTAAATTTGCTACTAAAAAGTGGTCGGGTATTTCTAATATTTTTTGATCTATCCACTCTCCATCCACGCCGCAAACATCTTCCACGCCATGTTCTCGAAAAACAGATAACCAACTGCCCAACCCACACCCTACATCAATCAAGGTTTTAGGTTGAAGAAATTTCATTACTAGGGGGACAACCTGTTGAGCAGACTGTCGCGAAGTATGCTGTACTTCTCTATAAAAACTTTCTGGGTAAGGATGCCGAGTGATGTTATCAGAAAAAGCGAGACTTTGACAACTACCTTTTTGCGAGCATTTAGACACAAACAATTCAGGATGAATCAAAGAGTGCTGTAAACTGTTATTGATGAGTTCTCGTTGTAATAAGGGATAGTTTTTAAGACAGTATGATTTAACAAATAAAAATAGGTTTTGTTTATACCACCAAGCAACTTTAGTATTGTTCCAAATCTTTTTACGAAGACAATCAATGACTACATATCCTCTATCTTGAAAGCGTTTAATCCAATATTCAGGCCATTGCTCATTCACATGATGAACCCCACCTTGTTGACAAATAGCCGCTGAGAACAGACAGGCTGAACCTAGCTTTTCTAGGGAATCTAAAAACACTTCTGCTTTTTCTGAATAAAGATGTTCAGCAACCTCTAGAGAAACAACCAAATCAAACTTTTGTTCTATCGGTAAAGGTTCTTCTAAATTGGCCACTAAAAAATTTTCTGCTGGTATTTTCAACCTGTTTGAGTCAACCCAACCCCCATCTACCCCTATGATTTCTTCAACCCCATGCTCTTTAAATACTGATAGCCAAGTTCCAATGCCACATCCAACATCTATCATGCGTTTGGGAGAAAGTAATTCCAAAACTAAAGGAACCACCTCTTCTGCTGAATTACGGGAAGTAGATTCAACCATGTAATAAAAACTGTCGTTGTAGGTTTCCATAAATTTTGTGACTATTCCTATAAGATAGTTGTTTCTGAGAGTATTGGCAGGCTGGCAAGACAAGGAGTACAATTCTTAGTTGAAGATATTTCTCCTGAATATTTGATGAACTATTCAGGATATCAGAGGATCGTACAAAGCTCCCGGATTTTGAGATTCTGCTGCATAGAGGGTGCTGACTAGCTCTTCTCCTTTTTGTTGGTATTCTCTATACCAAATTCTCCAATGTAAACCAGCAGCTTCAGGCAGATTAGGAGCAGATTCGTAGGCTTTACCACCATTTACTATTTTACTTCTAATATGTTTTTTAGAACGTAACTGATAGTGTCTGAGAAACATACCAAAGTCTTCGGCGGGTATATGGGCTAAAATGCTGCCATCACTGTTACGAACACCATGATTGCCTTGATCGATTACCATTCCTCGTTGCCAACGGACTATAATTTTAGCATTTAATTGATCTTCTTTTCGGCGATAAACTATCCTTTTCAATACATTTGGTTCAGACTCATTATCAAAGGATGTCGTAATCTGTGTTCTCATTGGCAGCCCCAAACAACGATGTTGATTAATAGAATTCAAAACTATTTTTAATGGAGCACGATATAGATACATGAATTCATCAGCATCAAAAGGATAAATCCATTCTACACCCCAGATTGCATAAGCAATTTCAGCTAATGCTGTTAGCTTCTGACTCTGGTAATAACCAACTTCATTGTCTTGAATTAGGTGGACTTTAGCGTCAGGATAATCCTTAGCAAAGCGTTGAATTTCATAAGGCGTATCATCACTAGATAAATTATCGAGAATAACGAAATTGCGAATCCCTAAATAATAATGCCATAGGAGATTGATGTAGGCAACATCACCTTCATCTTTAAACATAGATATAGCTGCTATGTTATTGGTTGCTGGCATGAGGGGTACTCCAGGTAAATCAGCAGATGTTGGTCTCCACTTTAGCTGATGGAATTCTTTGTCTATTGTTGTCGTTGTTTCGGGATTTAATTCAATCATGTGCGTAACTTCCTGGACAGAGAGATTCCTATTATGTTTATCTACGGTGGTCATACCTGCGGGCGCGAGGTGAGAGGTGAACTAAGTAAGTAAGTGACTCTAAAAAAAATCTTGGACATGGGCTCAAAGGTCGTTCCAGTAATTTTTCCCCGGCTTTACAGAGTTACCTTGAATCAGGGCTATCTACTTAGTCACAACATTGAGTCTGGCTAAGGGTTAAGTCTTAACAGCCCCCATTCACTATACTCCCAACACAAATTGATTGCGCTTCGGAAAACAGATACCGCCTCCTCAAGCTGACCAACTTTTGCCAGACATTCCCCGAAGTTATAGTACAAATCGGCTTCATTAGGGTTGGAGGCAACGGCGTGGCGGTAAACAGGGATAGCCTCTTCTAGTTGACCTGCTTTTAATAAGGCATCGGCCAGATTGCGGTAAGGCCAAGGCAAGTCAGGAGCGAGGGCAACGCCTTGGTGGTAGACAGCGATCGCCTGTTCCCATTGTTCCTGTTTCAGCAGCGCCTCTGTTAAACGGCAGTAAGCCCAAGGCAAGTCAGGGTTGAGTTCTAAGGCGCGGCAGTAGGCGGGTACTGCGTCTTCCCATCGTTCCAACTCGATCAGTGCTTCCCCTAAGTGATAATGGGACCAATAGAACTTTGGATTAAGGGTTATGGCCTGTTGATAAACCTCAACCGCGTCCTCCCGCCGTCCCAAACGGATTAAACAATCCCCTAAACTACTATAAGCCCAAGAAAACTCCCGATTCAAGTCACAAGCCCTACGATAGGCACACACCGCGTCTTCCCATTGTTCTAACTTCTCCAAGCTCTGACCTAAATTATAATAAGACCAGAAAAACTCCGGGTTTAACTCAGTGGACTTACGATAAGCAGCCGCGGCTTCTTCCCACTTTTCTAACTTGAATAGGGCTTCCCCTAAGTTATGATAAGAGCCAAAAAAGTCTGGGTTTAATTCACAGGACTTACGATAGGCTGCCGCGGCTTCTTCCCACCGTTCTAACTTTAACAGGGCATCGCCCAAACTATAATAGGACCAGGCAAACTCCGGGTTCAGCCCGATCGCGTTCTGATAAGCATCAACCGCGTCGAGCCATTTTTCCTCTTCTAATAAACTCTTGGCTAAATTATATTGATTCCAAAATTTCTTTTCTGGGCTCAATTCTACTTGTTTATTAGGCGCGATCATGCCCTGCACTTCTCCCGTTTGTCCCAGAAGTCCCCCTAATTTTTGACGTACCTCTGACAAATTGGGTTCAATTTCTATGGTTTTGCGGTAATGCGCGATCGCCTCATCCCGTTGCCCTTGAGAGAGAAGACTATCACCCATTTTCCCATAAGCTTCTGCACAATCAGGCTTTAAATAAACCGCCCGACGGAAACAAATCATAGCTTGTTGGGGTTTCTGGACTTGTAATAACGTATTTCCTAAAGTCAGATAATCTTCTGCTGTCCCCGTATTAGGTTCTAACATGAACGCGACATACCAACACTCACAGGCTTCGGCTTGATTATTTAGTTGGGCAAAGACTTTCGCGAGATTGCGATAAAATCCAGCACAGGGCTGAATCGCGATCGCTTTTTGATAGGACGCGATCGCCTTTTCCCACTGTTGCTGCATAGCATAAATTGTACCCAAATTCGCTAAAGCCGGAGCAAAATCTGGTTGAATTTCCAGAGCGCGAATGTACCAACTCTTTGCCTCATCCAGTTTACCCTGAGCTTGCAAGACATTCCCCAAGGTCTTGTACGCCGGAGCAAATTTGGGTTGAATCTTTAATGCTTGCTCGCAGACTGCGATCGCATCTTCTAACTTTCCTTGAACTAAATACAACTCTGCCAGTTGATTTAACGGAACCGCTGCACTCTCCATCTCTCGCAGTTTAGTCTGAGCTTCGATTAGCTGAGACTTGGTGTGTGCGAGTTCTTCATGAGTCTTGTGGCATTGAACCTGCCAGAGTTCAAGCTCTTCTTTAATTGGTTGCATTTTTTCTTGAACTTGTTGTAGTTTGGTTGTCAATTGCTCAAAATCCCCTGGATTTTGGTGCAGTTTTGTTTCAGATGCCTCTAATTCCATTTGCATCTGGTACAGCTTAGTTTTCAAGCTCCACTGTTCCGTTAAAATCTGCGCTATTCGAGATTGTGGTTGCGGTTCAAAATAGATGACTTTCGCACCAATTCCTATGAAAAAATCTGCTTTTTGTCCGATATTAGCTCCGACATCAAATATAATTTGTCCGGCTTCTACAAAATCACGAATTAAATCTATAACCATTTGTTTGCTCGTTTTTAGTCAATTAAATTATCAATTAAACGTGAAATCTTGGGAAGCGAACTGGCTCAACAAATTCGCTTTCAAATATGCGATCGATTACATAACTTAAATTGGGAAAACTTGGATCTATGCCGTCCTTCATCTTTCGATAATCCCGATCGCAACTAATCACCCCTTGGTTAGTATAAGCGATCCACTGACCCCGATATTTCTTCAACTCTCGGCGGTTGGCTTTATACCACTCCTTAGCTGTTGCATATTCTGCATCCATATTTTCACCTCATAATTTTCCCTCAAATCATCCTCGCTTCCACCATCATCCGCACCACATCGGGCATTTTATACTTCGCCTCCCACCCCAACTTTTGCTTCGCCTTAGCCGGATTTCCCCTCCCCACAGCAATATCCGTCAGCCTGTAAAGACTCGCATCCGTTACCAAATGTTCCCGCCAATCCAAACCCGCAGCAACAAAAGCTGTCTGCACAAACTCCTCCAAAGGATAGCTTACACCCGTTGCAATTACATAATCGTCCGGTTCTTCCTGCTGCAACATCAAATACATCGCCTCCACATATTCCGGCGCCCAACCCCAGTCCCGCTGCACTGAAATATTTCCCAAATGCAGTTTTTCGGAACTACCCGCAGCAATTCGGCACACAACAGATACAATTTTTTGGGTAACAAACCTCTCCGGTCGCAGCGACGACTCGTGATTGAACAGAATACCAGAGCACGCAAACAAATTGTACGCTTCTCGATAATTCGCTACTTCCCAAAATGCGGTTGCTTTCGCTACCGCGTAAGGACTTCTGGGGCGAAAAGGCGTATTTTCATCGGCTGGATTGCCTCGGGTATCCCCAAAACATTCGCTGGAACTGGCATTGTAAAGTTTGATTTTTCCGCCTGTAAACCGAATTGCCTCTAAGAGATTCAATGTGCCTGTGGCAATGCTTTCGAGGGTTTCTACGGGCTGTTCAAAAGACAGACCCACGGAACTTTGACCTGCTAGATTGTACACCTCATCTGGCTCAATTTTCGCTAGAACCTGTAAGACGCTGCGAAAATCGTTGAGAGACATGGATTCTAGTTTTACTCTGTCTCGGATTCCCAAACGCGCCAGGTTTCCGAAACTAGACATTTGGGCGTCCCTGGAGGTGCCGCAAACTTCATAACCTCGATCGAGTAACAGTTTAGCTAAATAAGCTCCGTCCTGACCTGATATACCACAAATTAGCGCTTTTTTCATATCAGATTTTGTTGGCAAAACTACACCGTAGCTGTTGCTATTTTTCCAGGTTTTTAACTTTTATCGTCGGTATTTTTATTTTTTTAATATTTGGGATTTTCCGAAAACTTATTACAGCAATTTTAAACGGTTACTACGAACAAACAACAAATTTATCATCCAGCAGAGCCGAAAGCCCGATCGAAGTATGATTGCAAAAAGTTCGATAGCTGGGAGTAACAGCATACGGATATCGTAGGGAGACGGCACTACCCATTGGTGTCAACTTAACGTCAAACCCTGTCACAGACGGCTGTTTGACTATTAACCCTAGATCCCCCCGGCGCCAAGGGCGGGCACGGGGGCACCGCCCCTACGAAGGGGGGGGACAAGAGTCTTATCAAAGTCAACCCCTACTCCCCAACAATCAGGGGGATTTAGGGGGATCTAGACTTGGCTATGAACAAGAGATACCAAGGCTTTCAGGCTTAAGTTGACACCTGTGGACACTGCCGTGTCCCTACGATATTTCATCTTCTACTCGCCAACTATCGACTGCCAAAAGTCTCTAGGGCTCGAAACAGAAATAACCAGTCAGCTAGAAATCGACTCACAAGTAAAAAATATCAGCATTTTTTAGCTTCTGCCGAATGACTAATACCTTCTGCCTTCGGGTACTAGGCTTCCCACCTTTCGGCGACTAATTCAGCCAAGTCAACCACCCGCTGACTGTAGCCCCACTCATTGTCGTACCAAGCCAAAACCTTTACCATGTCGCCATCCATCACCAGCGTTAAGCTGGAATCCAGAATCGAAGAAGCATCACTTCCGCGATAGTCGCATGAAACTAAAGGCAAATCGTTGTACTCCAAAATCCCTTTCATGGAGCCTTCGGCTGCTTCTTTGAACACTTGATTTACTTGCTCGGTAAAAGTCTTTTTCTCTACCTGAGCCACAAAATCGACTACGGACACATTGGGAGTCGGCACGCGCATGGCAATACCATTTAACTTGCCCTTCAATTCTGGAATCACCAAAGCCACAGCTTGGGCTGCTCCGGTAGAAGTCGGCACAATATTCATTGCTGCCGCCCGGGCCCGCCGCAAGTCGCGGTGGCTGGCATCCAGCAAGCGCTGGTCCCCAGTATAGCTGTGGGTAGTGGTCATCATGCCTTTGACGATGCCAAAATTTTCGTGCAGCACTTTCAGTACAGGAGCTAGACAGTTAGTAGTACAGCTAGCATTGCTGATGACAGTGTAGTCACTGTGCTTGTAGTTGTGGTGGTTGACTCCCATCACATAAGTGCCAACTTCAGAACCCTTGCCGGGAGCGGTAATTAGCACTTTTTTAGCGCCGGCAGTGATATGCTTCGATGCACCAGCTTGGTCAACGAAGACGCCGGTCGCTTCAATAATCAGATCAATACCCCAATCTTTCCAAGGCAAGTTTAGCGGGTTGCGATCGCTCACGCATTTAACTGTCTTCCCATTTAGGGTAATGGAATTTTCATCCGCACTGATGTCCACATTCTTCAACGTTCCCATCATGGAATCGTATCTGAGCAAGTGAGCATTACTTCTGGGATCGGAAGTGTCATTAATAGCTACCAACTCTAGCTGGCTGTTTTCTCTGCCCAGCCAGCAGCGCGCAAAACTGCGCCCGATACGTCCAAAACCATTGATCGCGACTCGAATCACTTTAGTACCTCCTAACGATGGCAGCCCCTAGCTCAGGCTTAAATTTTGGAAAAATTTAAGAATTGACTTATGACACAAGATCATATCGCAAAGGTCGATCCTTTATAACTTTTTGTGTCGATCAAAAAAGCTTGAACTTTTCTAGAAGGCTGAAATTGCAAGGCAGAAGGCATTAGGCTTTCTGCCGCTGGTTACTGGTAAAGCTGATGGGCTGCAATATAAGTCCCGACAACTTCCGGGACTAAGTAGCGGAGGTCGATCTTTTCGGCGCAGCAGCGGCGGATGTGGCTCGACGAAATTTCGATCGCCGCCATCGAAAGCACCTCCCAGCGAATTTCCACGTCCAGAAGAGCCATTTGTTCGGCAACTCGCCGGCCCACAGCATTTGCCTGAACCTGCATCCTGTCCCCCCCGGAATCGAGGGGTTTTCCACCCGGACAATCTCCCCACTCGGACAGTCCCCCAATCTCGCCGCTTTCTGCTGTCACTCGATCTCTCTGAGTCGGACGTGGGGCCACCAACCAGTCGCACAACCGGGCAATTTCGCCGCACCGGTGCCATTTGGGAAGAGTAAGGAGTGCGTCACTACCAATAATCCAGTACCAGCGATGATCGCCGGGATACAATTTTTGCAAATACAGCAGGGTGTCGATCGCAAAACAACTGCCTCTGGGATTTGCCGACTGTGGCGAAATTACGAAGTCTGGGCGATCGGCGATCGCCAAAGCGAGCATTTCCCGCCGCTGCTCAAAACTTGCCAAATCCGGGCGCTCTTTGTGAGGAGGAGAGCGATCCGGTACCCAAATGACTCGATCGAGAGCAAATTGACTCGCAGCCGTCTCGGCTACCAAAACGTGACCCCAGTGAACCGGGTCAAAAGTTCCCCCCAAAATCGCTATTTTCCCCATATTTCCCCAAAATCAGGATTAATACAGACATCGCGCCAATTTTATGTTTATACACTTTTAACCGTAAACTCTATCGCTTTTCGACTTATTCGACTAACTGCATAACTTGGTATATATACAATTAAGTGAGAATACATATTATCTATAGTTGAGTTGCGATCGTGTCAATCTCTGACTTTCAAGAAAAAATAACCGTAGGAGTAGATAAATGACTACAAAATGAGCGAAATTTTGTTGTTCGTGGTAGTGTTTGTAAATCCTTATGGGTTTTACCCTCAATCTTGGTAGAAAGGTTGTGGGGCTTTTGCTGCCGTATCCCAGCACAGCAGGCGGATAGAAATAGAAAGAATGCAGGAGTATGCAACCACCCAAAATTAGTCTATTGGCACAGGCCCCAGACCCCGTTTTCTCTTACCTGCAATTTTCGAGCTGTGACTGTTCCGGAAAACTACTCGGTACTAAGTCATATAGGATACAAGACAAACATCTCTACAAGTCCCTCAAATCTAGGGACGCGCAGAGAATTTTGTACAAAATCTCTAGCGAACTGTATCCTGAAAAAACAATTCTTGATATGATATCGCGTGTTATTGGCGTGGTGTGGTGTGTGAGGAGCAAAGATGCCGAGTTCTGTTGATTTTAGCGGTAGACCATTTCATTTCATCGGCATTGGTGGGATTGGGATGTCAGCCCTTGCCTACATTCTAGCTAAACGCAAGTTGCCTGTGTACGGCTCCGACATTAAATCGAGTCACATAACCGAGCGCTTGCAAGGAATGGGAGCTCATATTTTTTGGAGTCAAGACGCCAGCAATTTTGAACTATTTCAAACGGCCCTTAACGGTAGCAGTCCCGACAGCGGGCAACAGGAAAGGGCAGTATCCTCGATAGTCGCGGGTACGGTAGGGACTTCTGTCGCGACAGCCAAAGCTGTCCAATTGAACGGCAACGGTTCAAGCGCCCAAGCAGTTCCGGGATTGCCTCAAGTAGTATGTTCGACGGCTATTCACCCAGCCAATGCCGAATATCGAGCTGCTTTAGATTTGGGCTGTCCGATTTTTCATCGATCGGATGTGTTGGCAGCGTTAATTCAAGATTACCAAAGCATAGCCGTAGCCGGGACTCATGGCAAAACTACTACTAGCAGCTTAATCGGCTTCATGCTGATGGCAGCAGGTCTAGACCCGACCATCGTAGTAGGAGGCGAGGTAAATGCTTGGGAAGGCAATGCCCGTTTGGGGGAAGGCCCCTACTTAGTGGCCGAGGCTGATGAATCCGACGGTTCTCTCGTTAAGCTGGTAGCCAAAATTGGCATAGTAACGAACGTGGAACTGGATCATCCAGACCATTACGATACCCTTGACCAGGTAATAGACACTTTTAAGGTCTTTGCCCAAAACTGTCAAACCTTGGTGGGCTGCATTGACGACCAAATCGTCAAAGACTGCCTTCACCCTCATGTCACTTATAGCTTGCAGCCGGACAGCGGTGCTGACTACACGGCATCGGGCGTGGAGTACGGGGCCGAAAGTACCAAGGCTCGGATTTGGGAGCGAGGAGCTTTCCTGGGGGAAATGGAGTTGAAGTTGCTGGGTACACACAATCTCAGCAATGCACTAGCTGCGGTAGCAGTAGGCCGATTGTTGGGGTTAGAGTTTTCGGCGATTGCCAAAGCGATTGCTGGCTTTGAAGGAGCTCGCCGCCGTTTTGAGGTGCGGGGTTTTCACAATGACATCCTGTTTGTGGATGACTACGCCCACCATCCTAGCGAAATTCGTGTCACCTTGGCGGCGGCTCGCTTGCGTATCGAAGGTAGTGAAAAAAATCCCAAATCCCGAAGAGTGGTTGCAATTTTTCAACCCCACCGTTACAGCCGGACTCTGACATTTTTGCCAGAATTTGCTCAATCTTTTGGGGATGCTGATTTGGTTGTGGCTTGCGATATTTATAGTGCTGGGGAACCGAATTTAGGAGAGATTAGCGGGCAGCAGGTTGCTGATTTGATTGCTAAAGAAGGCCGAGAGGTTGAGTTTGCGCCTTCCCTGGAGTCAGTCACTAAGTTTTTAACCCAAAATCTGCAACCGGGGGATTTGGCTCTGTTTTTGGGCGCTGGTAATCTGAATCAGATTATTCCAGAGGTTATGGCTTTTTATCAACAAGCCGATCGCCCCGATTAGCTCGCGAACAGAGTAGAGTTGATCGACATTATGGCGTTGCACGTTGTGCCGAAACTTCTGTCGGACGGCTCGCTCAAAGGGGCGACATAAGTTAGCTAAATGGATTTTCAACCACGTCTTCGAGCGAAGGTATTTTTAAGGATTTTCAAGATGGTGACTATCTCGAATGACTCCTCTGTTAAGGACAATCGGCGAGTGTATTCTCCTATTTCTTTGCGGGGAACTGATTGCAAGATTAACTCCCAAGTTTCGCTGGCGGGCCTGACTTCTTTCCGAGTCGGTGGCCCGGCCGAGTGGTACGTTGCTCCCCGCAGTATGGAGGCTTTGCAAGCGAGTTTTGCTTGGGCTGATTCTGAAGGGGTGCCTGTGACTCTGCTGGGTGCGGGTTCTAATTTGTTGGTGAGCGATCGGGGTTTATCCGGTTTGGTCGTCGGCACTCGCTACCTCAAACAGGTGAATTTTAACCCAGAAACAGGTCAAGTTACAGCGGGGGCGGGAGAATCAATTCCCCGCCTCGCTTGGTTGGCTGCTAAACGGGGCTGGAAAGGTCTAGAATGGGCAGTCGGCATACCGGGCACCGTGGGAGGGGCTGTGGTGATGAATGCAGGCGCTCACAGAGGCTGTACTGCTGATATTCTGGTCAACGCTCGCGTCCTATCCCCTGGTGGCAAGGTGGAAATTCTGACTCCCCAAGAGTTGGAGTACCGCTACCGGACTTCGGTGCTGCAAGGGGGCGATCGGCTAGTAACAGAAGCGACTTTCCAGTTACAGCCGGGGTTCGACCGATCGCAAGTAATGGCAGAAACTAATGACCATTTCAGCCAGCGGCGGACAACTCAACCTTACCACTTACCGAGCTGTGGCTCAGTCTTCCGTAACCCCGGCCCCAAGACTGCCGGTTGGTTCATCGAACAAGCGGGACTGAAGGGATATCAGATCGGTGGCGCACAAGTAGCTCAGCGCCATGCTAATTTTATTCTTAACTGCGGGTCGGCAACGGCCAATGATATTTTTCAAGTGATCCGCCATGTTCAACAGCAAGTCGAGCAGCGGTGGTCGCTGTTGTTGGAGCCAGAAGTTAGAATACTGGGAGAGTTTCCCTTCTAAGGCATCATTGAAGTAATACGGAAACGGCAGACTGCCAGCCCACACACCATCACAAAGTAGTTGTCAAGAACCTCAGCCCTGACGGCATGAGGCTTGAAAGAGAAATCTAACAAGCCATCTTGACCCGCCTAAGTCTTAACTGACTACGTTTTTTGAGTCACGACACCGGGCGAATGCGAAGCTAGTTCCCTGCTCTGTCGCTAGTAGTTAAACAGTTCTAAGGTCACTGGAACAGTGCTGCTAGCCTAACAAGCTCAGAAAACATTGGCAAAGCTAACTTTACCCCAGAAATGGGAGATTGAGGACAACCATATCCTCACGGGGGGGGCAACCATACCCCCCTACCCCGCAAGGGGATTAAAATTAAATGTAAAGCCGTCCTGTAAGGACGGGGTTTCAGACCCGAGGAATTTTGATGACAAAATCAGGACAGGGATTTGGCTTCGGCCTGGGCAAAATGAAAGAACTGACTGAAGCTTTCAAAAAAGCTCAGCAGGTTCAAGAAGGAGCTAAAAAGCTCCAAGAAGAGTTGGATGTCATGGAAATTGAGGGAACAGCAGGCGGCGGCTTGGTCAAGGTTTTTCTCAGCGGCAACCAAGAACCCCGCCGCGTGGAAATCTCGCCGGATGCCCTCGGTGAAGGTGCTGATGTGGTTTCTGAACTCGTCACGGTGGCGATGCAGGAGGCTTACGCTAAGTCTACGATGACGATGCGGGAGAAAATGGAAGAACTCACCGGTGGACTAAATCTCCCCGGTTTCGGTTAGTCATTAGTCATCAGTCAATTGTTGACTGTTGACTGTTGACTGTTGACTGATTAAACTTTCTGGAAAACCGCTATAGTAAGGTGCGTCGCTGCTCCATGTTCGATGGAACTTGCACATTGACTCTGAAAGCGACGCACCCTACAAATTAGCACTGTTGACTGTTGACTGACTAATAACTAATAACTAATAACTAATAACTAATAACTACTAACTAATGACTAAATTATTGTTTGTCTGCCTCGGCAACATCTGCCGATCGCCCTCAGCAGAAAATATTATGAATCACTTAATTGAACAAGCTGGTTTGAGCGATCGCATCACCTGCGATTCGGCTGGAACTGCTAGCTATCACATTGGCAGCCCCCCTGACAGGCGGATGGCATTGGCGGCGAAGAAGCGAGACATTGAATTGCTAGGCGAAGCCCGCCAATTTACCAGGAAAGATTTTGAAAATTTTGATTTGATTCTGGCTATGGATCGGGAGAATTATCGCAATATTATTGCCCTGGACCCGGCTGGAAAGTATAAAGATAAAGTGCGGCTGATGTGCGATTTTTGCCAGAAATACGACCTTAAAGAAGTGCCCGATCCTTACTACGGCGGCCCGGAGGGATTTGATCGAGTAATTGATTTGCTGCTGGACGCTCAAGCGGGTTTGTTGGAGTATGTTATAAATCAGGAAAAATTAACAATTACCAATTAACAATTACCAATTACCAATTACCGACTAAATGGTGTTCCATCGCAAAGCGAACGAGTTCTGCACGGTTGTTGCTGTCGGTTTTTCTGAACAAGCTGCTGACGTGCTTTTCGACAGTTCGAGGACTCAGGTGGAGTCGATCGCCTATTTGAATATTAGAAAGACCTTCTGTTAGCAACTCTAGCACTTCTCGCTCTCGCTGAGTCAAACTCGGAGCATTTTGGCTGGGAGAGGGGCGTGAAGCGGAGCTATCCCGTAGGGAATCGCCTGTGTTTGACTTGTGAGTGAAAAAATCCGCTTCTGGCTGGCTGTTGGCTCTGCTGCGTGCCTCTGTTGGCGTCGGTTCAGGTTTTGGGGAATGAGACGGTGCCTGAGCGATTAGAGCGTAGCGATCGAGCAAAGAGCGAATTACCGCCCCCAACTCTGGGAGTTCAAAAGGCTTAGCCAGATAATTGTCGCACCCCATCTGATAGCCGCGAATCCGTTCCTGCGTGCTCGTGCGTTCCGTCAAAAAAATCACCGGCAGCAAGCGAAAAGCGGGACGAGTCCGAACTCGGCGCACGAATTCGTAGCCATCCATCTCGGGCATTGTAATGTCCGTAACAATCAAGTGGGGCTGAAATTCCTCTACCAAGCCTAAAGCTTCTTTGCCGTTCTCAGCAGGGATTACAGAGTATCCGGTAATTTCCAGATAATCGGTAATCGACAAGCGAGTCGCGAAATCGTCGTCAGCAACCAGAATGGTCAAGGGCATGAGGGGAATTTAAAAATTAAACCTTAAAAATTAAAAGTGACTAATTTCACTTTTAATTTTTAATTCTACTGTTTAATTCTGTTTATAACTTGCTGTTAAAGTAGCAGGCTGCCCTAATGTTCCCTCGAAAGCTACGCCGCGCCCGTTGGCTGCCAAATGCCGCAGAGTTTTGTAAATTGTCTCAATTTGCTCTGGCTTTCCTGCTTTTTTGGCTATTTCTGAGACAGACAGAGGTTTTTGGGCGTCTTTTAGCACTTGCAGTACCCGTTGCTGCAAGTCCAATACAGCAGCGGCCGCTTTTTTGCCGGCTTCGACGCCCGGTTGGTGATAAGCATTGACATTCACCAAGGAACCGTAAAAACCTACGGCTCTTTCGTAGAGGGCGATTAATGCTCCTACTGTCCTAGGGTTGACTTGGGGAATGGTGACAGTAATGGAATCTCGGTGATTTTCGTACAAGGCTTGTCGAGTTCCCTGCAACAAACCAGACAAATAATCTCCGGAAGTGACGCCGGTTTCTACTTCAGGGGAAATGCCTTGCCTGTCTTCCAACACTTCGATAAATGTTAGGAAGAAATTCGGCACCCCGTCTCGCAGTTGCTGGACGTAGGCGTGTTGGTCGGTGCTGCCTTTGTTGCCGTAAACTGCGATTCCTTGATGAACTGTGTTGCCGTCTAAATCTTCCTGTTTGCCGATCGATTCCATGACTAATTGCTGCAAGTAGCGGCTGAACAATAGCAGTGAATCTTTATACGGCAAAACTACCATATCTTTTTCGCCACGTCCGTTGCAAGCAAAATACCAGGACATTGCTAACAAGGCGGCGGGATTATGTTTGATTTCGGTGGTTCTGGTAGCTTCGTCCATGACTTTAGCACCGTCGAGCATCGCCCGAATGTCGATGCCTTGCAAAGCTGCGGGCAAAAGTCCTACTGCTGACAGTTCCGAAGTGCGCCCTCCCACCCAGTCGGCCATTGGGAAGCTGCCAATCCAGCCTTCGGATTTGGCTAATTTGTCTAGTTGGCTGTCAACTCCGGTGATGGCAATTGCTTGTTTGGCAAAATCCAGTTTTTCGGCGGCGAAGGCTTTTTGAACTTCGATCATCCCGTTGCGGGGTTCGGGGGTGCCGCCGGATTTGGAGATAGTAATTACTAGGGTGCTGGCGAGTTTGTCTTTGATTTTGTTGAGGACTCGATCGATCCCAGCGGGATCTGTGTTGTCGATAAAATGTATTGCTAGGGGCGGAATGTCTGGGGATAAAGCTTCAGCGACAAATTGGGGGCCCAGGGCCGAACCACCGATGCCGATCGAAATTATGTCGGTAAATTGCGGAGCAAAGGGCGGTTTAATATCGCGGTTTTGAACTTTCTTGACAAATGTTTCGACTTGTGCTATGCCTTCGACTATTTCTTGTTTTAATTCTGGAGTGGGAGCTAAATCGGGGTTTCGCAACCAGTAGTGGCCCACCATGCGGTTTTCGTCGGGATTGGCGATCGCACCTGCTTCCAAAGCTGCCATGTCTTTGAAAGCTTTGTCAAATTTGGGCTTCAGTGCTGCTGCGAAAGCATCGTCGAATCCCATGCGGCTGATATCGAGGTAAAGTCCCAATCCCTCGTGATAGTAAAGCCAGTCTTGATAGCGTTGCCAGAGTGCTGCGGCGTCCATAGGAATTCTCTACAATTTTTTTAATGTTCGATCGGCGTCGTCAGGAATCCACCAATTGTAGTTTAAAACGATCTGATGTACGGCTTTTGCAGAATCCTAATAAATTTAAGCATTAATCGTCTGAAGGCAGCCGGAGCCGAAGGCAGCCAAACCATTCGGCACAATTAAACAAGAAAAATATGACTTGGGCAACACTCTTAGTAGGTAGATCCCTCATTAATGGTCACACCCCATAGATAGATGGAAGCGGCACAGAGATTTAACTGTGGTCGGCGTTGGCGTTTGAGTCCGGGTTTCACAATATTCAAATTCGGGCGATCGGGATGTGTAAAATAGGCATTGCGGTAGGTTAAATATACTTTTAGCTGTCAGTCAATAATCGGCTAAAAATATAGTTAACAACGGTCAACTATCTGAAGTGTAGTATAATATACAGATATTAGAATTAAAGTGCGATCGACTATGCTTACTCTATCTCCCGAATTAAAAGAAAGGTTAGCAACTCCACTCAAAATCGGCGATTTTGAAGTTAAAAGCCGCGTCCTGCAATCGCCCTTATCCGGCGTTACCGATTTGGTATTTCGCCGCCTGGTGCGCCGCTACGCGCCGGATTCGATGATGTACACGGAAATGGTGAACGCTACGGGTTTGCACTACGTGAAGCAACTGCCGAGAATTATGGAAGTTGACCCAAACGAGCGCCCGATTAGCATTCAATTGTTTGACTGCCGGCCGGATTTCTTGGCAGAAGCGGCGCAGAAAGCAGTGGCAGAAGGAGCGGATACTGTTGATATTAATATGGGGTGTCCGGTTAACAAAATTACTAAAAACGGCGGCGGTTCTTCCCTGCTGCGAGACCCGGAAACGGCCGAGGCAATTGTGCGGGCTGTTGTGGAAGCAGTAGATGTTCCTGTCACGGTTAAAACTAGGATCGGTTGGACTGACAAAGAAATAAATATTTTGGAATTTGCGAAGCGGATGGAAGATGCGGGAGCAAAAATGATTACCGTGCACGGCCGCACTCGATCGCAAGGTTACACAGGCCCGGCAAAATGGGAGTGGATTCGTCGAGTTAAAGAAGTTTTATCGATTCCAGTTATTGCCAACGGGGATATTTTTTCAGTGGAAGCAGCGATGCGATGTCTGGAAGAAACCGGCGCCGATGGAGTGATGTGTTCGCGGGGAACTTTGGGCTATCCTTTTTTGGTGGGAGAAGTTGATTATTTCTTGAAAACTGGTGTGGAAAAGATAGCTCCGACACCAATTGAACGCCTCGAATGTGCTAAGGAACATTTGCGGGCTTTGTGGGAATATAAAGGTGAAAGCGGTGTCTGCCAAGCGCGCAAGCACTTAACCTGGTATGCTAAGGGTTTCCCTGGCGCTGGGGAATTGCGGGGCGTGTTGGCTGTGGTAGAAACGGTGGAACAAGGTTGCGATTCGATCGATCGGGCGATCGAGCAATTGCCCGCAAGTTGAAATAAACTTAGATATTGCACCATTGTTAATAAGCCTTTCACGGGCGGGCTCTCCTGCCCACCCCACAATAAAATCTAATCTTTGTGGAACAGGCATCTTGCCTGTTCTTGAGAATGGTGCAAGCTAAAATAAACAAAACCCGCCTCTGCGGGCTAAGATTTAAGACAAAGTTAAAAATTTGTGTGTGGGGGAAAGCATGGATTCCTTAAAAGGGCGAGATTTATTAAGTCTGGCAGATTTAAGCATTGACGAATTAAATTATTTGCTGGATCTAGCAGCCAGTTTAAAATCGGGAATGGTCAAGCTGAAACGCAATAAAGTTCTCGGCTTGTTATTTTCCAAAGCTTCAACGCGAACGCGGGTAAGTTTTACGGTAGCAATGTATAAATTGGGAGGGCAAGTGATTGACCTCAATCCCAACGTTACACAAGTCAGCCGCGGGGAACCTTTAGTAGATACAGCCAGGGTTTTAGACAGATATTTAGACATTTTGGCGATTCGGACTTTCGACCAAAAGGACTTAGCAACTTTTGCCAATTATGCAAAAATTCCTGTGATTAATGCGCTGACAGATGACGAACACCCATGTCAAGTGCTGGCGGATTTAATGACAGTAAAAGAGTGTTTTGGCAAGCTAGAAGGATTGACCCTGACTTATTTGGGCGATGGCAATAATATGGCTAATTCGCTGATGTTGGGCTGTGCAATGACGGGAATGAATGTAAGAATTGCTTGCCCTCAAGATTTCGGACCGAATGCTGAGATAGTGGAAAAAGCTAAGAATATTGCTAATGGAAAAACAGAAGTTACTGTGACGGCGGACGCAGAAGCTGCTGTGAAGAATGCTCAAGTGATTTATACTGATGTTTGGGCGAGTATGGGACAGGAAGAGGAAGCAAAAATCAGGATTCCTTTGTTTGAACCCTATCAGGTAAACGAACAATTGCTGAAGTTAGCAGATAAGAATGCAATTGTATTGCACTGTTTGCCCGCACACCGCGATGAAGAGATTACCGATGCAGTGATAGAAGGCAGTCAATCGCGCGTTTGGGATCAGGCAGAAAATCGGATGCACGCTCAGCAAGCTTTGCTGGCAAGCATTCTAGAAAGCGATTAGGAATAGAGAAGGGAAGAGAAGAATCGCCAGACTAAAGAATAAGAGAAAAGCCATTCTCTCTATCTCTTCTATTCTCTTTCTCTGCGCCCTCTGCGCCCTCTGCGGTTAAAAAAAAACATAATTCACAAATCAAGACAATTGATACAACTGTTTTCAATTTGATACCAGAGGGGGCAACATTGCCTGAATTGCGATATTGAAAGCGGGAAATTCGAGCGGTGAAACGATCGCGCTTTCTCCCAGAATAACCTCGCTTTGATACCCATCTTCCGCAGGTTCTAGAAAAACGTGCAGTTGTCTTTCGCCCACATTTAGCACCCAATAATCGGCAATTCCCGATCGCGCGTAAATTTGGGCTTTAATTTCGCGATCGAAAGTTAAGCTGCTGTCTGCCACTTCGATAATGAGATATACCTCTGAGGGAGTCGGATGGTGAGTCGCATAGTCAAAAGGATCGATTCTGACTACGGCGATATCCGGTTCGGGTTCGGAATTGTCATCAAGGGCGATCGGGCTTTTATTATAAACAGTGGCTTGATTTCCGAGAAGATTGTGCAGCCGGCTAGCAGTGCGTCTAGTGGCGGCAGCGTGAAGAGTTCCTTTTGCACGTATTTTTATAATATTTCCTTCAATTAATTCGAGTCGTTCTTCGGGGTTAAAAATTCCGATTTCTGCCAGCTTGTGATACTCTTTAACTGTCCATTTACGGAGCGTGAAAGCAGCTTCTGTTGTTAGCATATCTCGATTGATAAATTTATAACTGATTTAACTGGTTCCCAGGCTCTGCCTGGAAACCGATATCTAGAGGCTCTGCCTCGCAAGCTTTTAGGGAAATTGGAGGCAAGCCTCCGGATCTGCGTTACCAGGCAGAGCCTGGTAACGAGTAGACCAGTTAAGATGCTCCGAGATGGATTTTTGTTACTTCACCGGCGACAACATTAACTGTTTGTTGAATTTGACTTCCGTCAACTTTCAACTGATAAGTTCCCGGAGAAAGCTCGATCGCCCCAAACCATCCTTTACCATCGGCGCGCAGTTGACGCACCTTGCCAACAGCATCGATCGACTGCAATGTCAAGCTGGCACCGTCGCAAGTTCTATCGCACTGCTGCAAATTTCCGGCGATCGCACCTGTAGTCGGCCGCGACTTCCAAGGCATATCGGGAACGGCTGCTGCTGTCGGCCACACAGGCTGAGTTTCATAGGTTTTGCCCGTCGCAGCATCAACGTATTGACTCGGCTGCGAAAGCGCGGTGTAAAACAAATCGTTGCTTTGGGGAACGTATTTCCAAGGCTGGCGGGGCAAATCACCGCTACCGCCCGATCGCAGTTCCACATTCGTGTACACGTTGCTGCTAGCGTAGGAATACAGCACCGTACCTGCGACGTGATTTCCTTTCGCAGAAGGCTGTTCGGCGCGGCGAACCTGCGCGAGGGTGTCTTCGATGTAGTTGAGGTAATTGCCGGGGCCGATCGCAATTTGGCGGTTGTACTGGTGGTCTTTGGCGTACTCGATCCAGTTGTCGTAAGCGAGTTTTTGCTGCCGTTTGTACTCGCGCTGGTAAGTCATCGGCATCGCCATGTCTACGATCCCTTCTTCCAGCCAAGCGCGCCAATCTTGCAATACTTCTTTGTAAGGCTGCGTTTGATACCACCCTGCATCGTTTGCGGGGCCGTCTCCCCAGGCGATCGTGGCGGCGGTAATTTTAACACGCGGTTTAATCGCAAGGCTTTCTACATAAAGCTTCCGCACTAAATTTGTCACCTGTTCGCGCCGCCACTGCATCCAGGCGGGATCGGTGGGTGCGGGTTTGCCCGATCGACCTGTTTGCTGATTGAAACGGGCGATCGCAGTCGGATTGTAGCCCCAAGTCGGCCCGCCGTAGCGCACGTAATCCAACTGTACGCCGTCCACATCGTAGCGCTTCAGCAAATCCAAATAGACGGAAACAGTATAATCTAGGGCGTCTGGATGGCCGGGATCGAGATAGCCTTGGGCTTCCCCACCGTAAGTCAGCATCGCCCAATTGTCGTTTCCTGGGGCAGAAGGCCCGTGTTGTTGCCAAACGTGACCGGCGGGAAGTTTGGTGCCCGAAACCACCGGCAGCGTCACCATCCAAGCGTGTACTTCAATGCCTGCGGCGTGGGCTTTGTCAATCAAATCTTGCAGGGGATCGAAACCCGCCGGAACGTTGGGATCGAGGGTGCGGGGTTCGATCGCACTTGTGTAAAAGGCATCGCCACGGCGGCGGACTTGGGCGACGATCGCGTTGGCATTGGCCCGCTGCGCGTCTGCGATCAATTTTGTGACTTCTTGAGGCGTTTTGAAGCCTGGATTAAATGCGTCCACCCAGAAGGCGCGAAATTCGGCGGTTTGGGTTTGCGGGGGCATAGTTGCGTTAGCGCGGTTTGGGAACCAGTTTGATAACCAACCAGGAGTCAGCAGAAAACTAATTGTTAAGCCAATCAGGAACAAGCTTGACAAAAAGAATGTTTTGGGTTTAGGCATCAGAAATGTGTGAGAGAGCGTTTAACAGTCCTTTACGGACTTTTGGTTTGAGCGTCCGCTTGACATTTTCGCACAATGGTAAATTAAGTGGGCCGATCGGTAAATAGTTGAGTAATACCGCTGGGAGAGTCGAGAATGAGATTAAAATTGACCTCGCCAAAATGGGCGATATTTTCCGATCTTTCAATATAGCGGTTGAGCCAGTAAATTGAATCCGCTACACCACTTAACATAGTTTTACAGGCTAAATAGGGTTTTAATGATTTTCATTTTGGCTGTATCAATGCCGCATTCAAGTTTGGAAATTGGACTGAGGGTTTTCCACTTGCCTTTATTCGCGGTGAAGATAGCATCGGCTGTTTTTTCAGGATCGATAGTTTCAAAGCCTCCTATTTTATTAGTTAATAAATAGTTGAGACGGTCAAAAATTTCATCTCTAGATGCACGTTTCACGCTGACTGCTTGAGGAGGAGGAGGCGGCGGCGGTGGCGGTGATATAGAAAATACTTTAGCAATAAAATCTAATCTGGCCTTAGTCAAACCACATTGTAACTTAGTCAGGGGGGTGAAATCTGACCATTGCTCGCGGTTAGAATCTACAATTTTATTGGCCGTTTCAACGGGTTTTACATTCTTCCAATTATGCTCTTTAACTAAGTATTTAAGTCCAGCTATAATAGTATCTTTTGATGCTGTACTCAGATTGACTTGGGGATTTGCTTCTCGCGCTAGAATCTTCGCTTGTTCAATATTTGATGGTGTTGGGTCAATGACAATACACCATACTAAATCTAATTTGGCTTGTTGAGCTACAGCATAGACAAAGCGATTGCTCACAACTTGATATTGATAGTCGCCTGTTTCTTTAACGATAATCGGAATCCAATTGCGATTACCTGCTTGCAAGACGGCTTCGGCGGCTCCGGCAATGATAAACTCTGACTCAGAGCAGGGTTCTGCTGACTCAATTTTAGATAACTTCAAGTGCATTAACTTACCGATGTTCTCAGAATTACTCATACAAAAAATACTCCTTCGCTAATTTTAAGTAATATTCAGCGGCTTTTTTGTGTTGAAAAACCGCTGGTTTTCGAGAAAAAGCTGCAGTAGAAACAACTTCATATTCTGGAACACTGAATATAGTTGTGTCAATCACCGTTTTTGTAGATTTAGGCCAATAAGAGGGTAACAAATTAGTATCTAGAATATAATTATCTCCTTTCTTAACTGTAAGAATTGCTTTAATTTCTGCATTTGCTCTTTTGAGTGAAGCCTCGGTTTCTTTATGTTTATTGAAAAATATCGGCAAGGCAATAGGGCCACCGTCCTTCCTAAGCTTCTTAACTTCAGGTAAGAATTCTTTAATAACTTTAGCAGCATTTTTTAACGATGAAAAGTTATTGTGTTCGGTTGGCATGAGGATTACATCAGAAGCTATTACACAGCTTTTACTAAAAAAAGTCCAGTTCGTAGGTGCATCAATTAAGATGTAATCATAATTACGAACAAAAATATCAAGTAAATCTCGCAGCTTTGCTGAACCTTTCTCAATTTTTGCTTCATAATTATAAGCCATGAACTTAGATAACCCTGAATCAGATGGGATTACATCAAACATCTTAACTAATTGACCAGCTTTATTCTTTAGATAAAATGGTTGAATAGTTTCTTTAACATTCAATGATTCATCAACCAGACAATCCGATAATTTGACTTTTACCTCCTGTAAGCCTAATGAATCTGTTAAATCTCCTTGTTGTGGATCGAAGTCAACAACAAGCACTTTTTTCTGCTGTAGTCGAAGAATCGCAGCCAAGTTGATTGTCGTTGTAGTTTTTCCCACGCCTCCCTTATCATTATAGATGCAAATTGTTAAAGCTTGGGGTGGATTTTCCAGCAATTTCTTAAGTCTAGTAATAATCTCAATGATATTATCTTTGGTTATCCTCATGCAGTCAGTAGCAGGCAATACGATTTTACCATGTTTACGGAATAGCTGGATATCTGTTGAGTTAGTAATTATACCCCATTGAGATGTTTGGCACTTAGGATCAAGAAGATAACGTGTTATCTGTTCTTTAGCTTTTTTGTACGTGGGAGTACCTTCTGCTAAGTTATTGATTGACTTTCCTGATACTCTCCCTTTAACTTCAATGATTAAGTATGGGTTAATCTTAGAAACTGAAAATTTATCCTCATCGTGATTCTTGCGAGCAGCAAAATCAGCCTGACCCTTCCCTGTTTTAAACTGTTGTACCCACTCATCAGATGTGAATCCAAGTGCATTTAGAAGGCGTTTGACAAATCGATCTTCGACTTCTGGCTCTTCTGCATTCTCTGAAATACTATCTAAAACTTCATTCCAGTTGATAGTTGTCATAACTTAGGCCTAGATACTTAAGTAAAATCATAACGCTTGGTTTGAGTTTGTGTCATCGTTAGCTACCTCCCGATCTAGCTATATGAACAGTCAACATACTTTTGGATAAGTTATATATTTTCTAGTGCGCTTGACATTTTTGCACATCGGTGCAATTTTAGGCGAAAATAAACTGAACTCGAAATGGCACTTTTTGAACAAATGATAGTACCGCACTTTCAAACCCTAGCCCTTCCGGGTAACAGCTACTCAACTGCAAGCAATTTACTCGATCGAGTAGATAGCTGGCGCCAAGAAGCAACCCGAAAGTTGCAGCAAAGCCAGAGAGGAGAAAAGGGACAATTTTTAACACCTTCCTCAGTCGCAAGTTTAATGGCGGGAATGTTTGAATTTAACTGTCCCGATATATCGCTTTTAGATGCCGGCGCAGGAATTGGTTCCCTGTTAGCAGCCGTTGTTTGCGAACTTTGCCAGCGCCCAAACAAACCGCGTAGTCTGCACGTTACAGCGTATGAAATTGACCTTATTTTGATTGAATACCTCAAGCAAACTTTAGAATTATGCAGTATAGAATGTCAGCGTTTTGAGATATCTTTTACCTGTGAGGTTCACGAAATAGATTTTATTCAAGACAGCGCCGATATGTTGCAGCCCAATCTATTTACACAGCCAGTAAAACGGGAATTTACCCATGCAATTATTAATCCTCCCTATGCCAAGATAGACGCTAAATCCCAAGCCCGAACCTTGCTGCGTTCTATAGGACTAGAAACCAGCAATCTCTACGCTGGCTTCACAGTTGCTGCCGCTCACCTGCTCAAACCAAACGGTGAATTAGTATCGATTACTCCCCGCAGCTTTTGCAACGGTTTATACTTTCGAGATTTCCGCAAAGTATTGCTTCAAATGATGGCTTTGCGCCAAGTACACATCTTTGAATCCCGACAGTTGCCATTTCGCGATGATGCGGTGCTGCAAGAAACTATTATTGTGCGCGCCACCAAACAAATAGAACAGCCAGATACTGTACTAATTACCTCAAGCAGCAGCGTGGGCGACGACCTGGTTTTGTCTCACCAACTGCCCTATACCGCCTTAATTAATCCCAAAGACTCCGAGCAATTTATTCGGATTCTACCGGATTCTGTCAGCCAGAAAGTAGCCGAGCAAATGGCTCAATTTACTTGCACCCTAGAGGAATTAGGCTTAACAGTTTCTACCGGAAAAGTTGTAGATTTTCGTGTTCGCTCTGACTTGCGGCTAAAACCTGAAAACGGTACAGTTCCGCTGATTTATCCCGCACACTTCTCGGCTAGCGGTGTTGAATATCCCACAGCAACGAGAAAGCATCAAGCTTTAGCTGTCACGGAAAAAACTGCTGCACTCCTCGTACCTAACGAACATTATGTTTTGAGCAAGCGCTTCTCGTCAAAGGAAGAGAAAAAGCGAATTGTTGCAGTTGTCTGGGATGCGAATAAAATTAATAGTTCTAGCGTTGGTTTTGAGAACCATTTGAATTACTTTCACCAACAGGGACGTGGATTAGACCTCACCCTCGCGCGGGGATTGGTAGTTTATCTAAATTCGAGTTTGGTAGATGCGTTTTTTCGACTGTTCAACGGACACACTCAAGTTAATGCTACGGATTTACGCAATTTGAAGTATCCTAATGTAGAGCAATTACTTTTACTTGGCGCTCAAATAGGAGAAATATTTCCTACACAGCGGGAGATTGATCAACTTGTCGAGAGACAACTGCTGAAGGGGACCAATCCGTTAGAAAATAGCCCGATGACAATCAAGAACCGTATTGATGAATCTCTAGAAATACTTGCAGCGCTGGGTTTTCCAAAAGGTCAGCTTAACGAACGTTCCGCCTTAACCCTTCTGGCTTTGCTTGACCTCAAGCCAAAGGATGCTTGGGAATCGGCAAAATCTCCACTTCGGGGAATAACACCAATTATGGAATTTATGGATCAGGAGTACGGGAAAAAATATGCACCAAATACGCGGGAAACTGTGCGCCGCCAAACGGTGCATCAGTTTCTAGATGCAGGTTTAATTGTTGTTAATCCTGACAGTCCCGAACGTCCGGTGAATAGTCCAAAAACTGCATATCAGATAGAAGAAAGTGCTTTGGAACTGCTGCGAACTTATGACACTTATGATTGGGACAAGAATGTTCGCGCTTACCTCGTTCATTTTAACGGAGAACATCTTTTGCAGGCTTATTCAAAAAATAAAAATTGTTTTGAGTATGAATGATGCTAAAATGCACTATTTATATGGCTGCCGCTGGCATCACAGTATAGCAATCCTAAATGATTTGCGTAATTATTGTAGGGGCAATCCCCCCGTGGTTGCCCCGATAGATAGGGGGTAGGCACGGGGAGTAGGGGTAGCACTACCCCTACAAATTTATCTGAATGATTTAAGATTGCTATACTGTGAGGCCAGGGGTTGAATTGACCGGAATTGTCGATCGCACTCAGTAAATCAAATAAGTAACTAGGTAAAATATCTATCCAATGGAAAAAAAGCATAACGCTGGATTGTGGGTATCAGTATTATACTTCGCTCAAGGTCTCCCTTACACCGTCGTTAATTTAATGTCGGTGATTTTTTTGAAAGGTATGGGAACCAGCAACGAATTGATCGGATTGACAAGTCTTTTGTCTTTTCCTTGGGTTTTAAAAGGTTTGTGGGGGCCAGTTGTTGATTTGTATTCCACCAAACGCAAATGGATTTTAACAACCGAAATCATTTGTGCTTTCCTGTTTGCTTTCCTAGCTTTTGGTGTATTAACGCCGGCACCGATTATTATATCGCTTGTTATCTTTACCGCGATCGCCTTTGTCTCAGCTACTCACGACATCGCCATTGACGGATTTTATTTAAACACTCTAAATAAAGACCAACAAGCACTATTTGTCGGGGTTCGCAACACGGCTTATAGAGGTGCTGTCATTGCCGGCAGCGGTTTATTGGTGTTCTTAGCGGGGAAACTGGCAGAACAGCATTTAGTCACTGGAAATACAGGTGACACCAAAATATATCAAAACATTCCGCTGTCACTTTTCGGTTCGGATTTTAGCGTGTCTGCGCTTAACTACGGGTGGGCGACAGCCTTTGGCATTTGTGCGATTATGTTTGTGCTGATATATCTTTTTCAGCGGTGGTATCTTCCCTATCCTCGCAATTACGATCTGGAATCCGACACTCCTCAACAAAGAACCAGCTTTATCGAAGCATTCAAAACTTATTTTCAGCAAGATAAAATAGGTTGGATTGTGGCTTACGTCTTGATTTTTCGCTTGGGCGATGCCTTGACGTTTAAAATGGCTCCTCCATTTTTAATGGATAAAGTTGAGAAAGGAGGATTAGCAGTTTCTACGTCGGATATGGGCTTATTATCCGGTACTTTAGGGGTAATGTTTTTGTTAATTGGAGGGTTGCTAGGCGGCTATTTGATTGCCAAACAAGGATTGAAAAAATGGATGTGGCCGACGGCAATTCTGCAAAATTCGACTAACGTGCTGTATTGGCTGTTGGCAATCAATCAACCGGGGATTGAATGGGCTTATGCTGTAAACTCGATCGAGCAATTTACTTATGGACTGGGCGTAGCTGCCTATACAGTGTTCTTGATGCGGACTGTCCGCCCTGAATACGAAGCATCTCACTATGCAATTACAACAGCTTTTATGGCCGCAGGAGTGCTGATTCCGGGCGTTTTTAGCGGCTACTTGCAGGCGAGTCTCGGCTATCAAAATTATTTTTTGATGAGCGCGCTGGCTGTGATTCCCGGTATGCTGACGATTTTCTTTCTGCCCCTAGAAGATGAGCCAAAATTAGCATCTATGCCCAGGCCTGGACTCGACGATTTCGATTAAGATCAAGTCCGATCGCTATAATTATCAGATCCGGGTGGGGCGGGTTTACCCGCGTTGCACAATTTGAGGATGATTCTTGTGGAGAGTAGGGGTTAGCCGTCCCGCCTGCTGTGAAAATACACTGGATGGGCGGGACGCCCATCCCACAAAGCAATCAAAATCATCCCGCAATTATGCAACGCCGGTTTACCAATGTCTGCACTAATTTTTCGAGATTTCGGTGAATCCGCCCCTGCTGGAATATTAATGTTTTTAATCATCGAACGAGTATAAATTCTGTGCGCTTGCGTTCATAAGACAAAATAAGGACACAACAATGTTGTGTCCCTACCGAATATCTGTATTGCCAGCCGCCAACTAAATCGCAATAAAATCGCTAGCTGTTAGCGGACTACTGGGAATGCCAGGAATACTGGCAAGAACTTCGCCGTTACTGGCAATTTCAATCGTCGTTATAAAATCGCCTGGAGTAACTCTCAATTGGTTGAAGCTCAAACCTCGGCTCAAACCGATTAAATCTTCACCCTTTTGAAAGTCTACAAATGTATCTGTACCGGCACCTGCTCCTAACACCAATACGTCGCGTCCCGCGCCACCAATTAAGAGATCAGCACCCGCTGCGCCAATGAGTGTATCGTCTCCTTCTCCACCGCTCAAATTGTCATCCCCTTTGCCACCGAATAGCTGGTCGTTGCCGACGCCACCGCTGATAATATCGTTGCCTTTGTTGCCGATGAGAGTGTCGTTTCCCCCACCGCCATTCATAATATCGTCCGCGGCTAAACCTGATGCTGTATTGTTGGCATCGTCGCCTACTAAACTATTAATTTGGGAGAGATCGAGAGCAGTTTTCATTGCCACAACGTTTGCTAAAAAGGAGCTTCCCGGAGCGGTTCTTAATTGTTCTAAACTGCTGCGCGATTCCAGCGATGCTCCCAAGGCTGGCAGTGCAAAGTCTAAGCCAGCTAACAGTTCTAAATAATCGGAATCTGTGAAAGTGAAATTAGGCCGACTCAACTGGTCTACAGAGATTTCGGCCTGAGTTAAGCCGGGAGGAGGAGCAGTTAACAAACCGCTTTGGGTGTGCTTGTCCAAGACAAGTAGTGGGTTGATAATCGGGTTAGTAAATGTTTGAAGAACTACTTTTCCGGGGAGAAAAGCTTCTCCTCCCAAACTCACAAAATCGCCGCTAACTATGTAGTGAGTTACATTTTTTCCGGCGCCGACTTTCTGCTTAAATGTATTGACGGTGCTCTGAGCAACTCCGGGAGAATTGAAGGTGACAACATCTCCGATCGCAGATGTGAATTCTGTTGCGGCTAACTGCGTTAAAGCACCGCCCAAGCTGTGTCCGAGAACGTCTGGGGGCAAGCGACGAGGGTTTTTTGCTGTGTCTTGACCGATTTGTGTCAGCCAATTTCCTAATGCCTGTTTGTTGGCTTCAAATTGGTTGAAACCGACGCCGCGCTTGTCTGCGTTGGCAAGATCGTCTGTGGGCGAGTCGGTGCCGCGAAATACCAAAACTGGCGGTTTGTCTGGGGTGGTGGAAATTAAGCCGATCGCGTGAAATCCAGTCGCGGGATCGTCAAAAGTGCGATCGATTTGGTAGCCCGCAGCGGTCAAACCTGTTTGAACTAAAGTTTGAGACTGCGGGTTGTTATCTATGTAAACAAGTTGCTTGGCTATAGTTTCGTAAGCGGCGGGAGAGGAGGGCATATTTTTTTATTTCCTGTCGTTAGATTGGGAATTAGTGTTTAAGCTACTTAATTAAGTTTACTGTAAACTCCGGTTATTAACCATATTAATTGGTCATATTTCGTTGCTTTTTAGGGGCAGATTTAGCAGAGTTTTTTTTGTGAATACAAAGAATTTTGCTACAAAACCCACCCCGATTTCGCGCCACCAAAACTACAAATTTTTCTCGCCCTAAAGCTATACAAAATCTACCCGCGTAAGATCGCTGGCAACTACGCCTCTGAGAGTAGCAAGAATTTCCCCAGTAACGGGGATAGTAATTAAAGCTCCGTCACCACCTTGGGTTACTCTAATTTGAGGAAAAGTTAGACCCCGCGACAGTGTAATTAAATCTTCACTGTCTTGAAAATCTAAAATCACATCTCCTCCGCCGCCGGATTCCAATACAAAGCGATCGCGCCCCGCACCACCAATTAAAAAATCGTTGCCAAACTCGCCGGAAATCAAATCGTTTCCGTCGCCACCCTCGAAATAATCGTTATCTCTGCCGCCGTACAAGAAATCGTCGCCATCACCACCGGTGATGCTGTCATTACCTCGATTGCCTCTGAGAGTATCGTTACCGCCGTTGCCGATAACTGTATCCTCTCCAGGGCCCCCCGTAGCAGTATTGTTGCGAGCGTCGCCTGATAAATAATTGGGTTGTAAGGGAGCTAAACCGTATTGCATTTCTCTGATCAACTGCACAAAAGAAAATTCTGGTGCTGTTCTCACACTCTCTGCACCGCCTCTGCTTCTGATCGCTACTGACACATTGGGCAGGGCTAAATTCATGGCAGCGATAAACTCGTTAAAATCTGAATCGTTGTTATAAGTAAATTCGGGACTGTTTAATTGTTCTACGGAAATTTGCCTCTGCAAAAAACCCACGGGCGGAGTAGTTAACAAATTTTCAGTTCGATGTTTTGCCAAAACAGTTAAGGGATTAATACTCGGATCAGTAAAACTTTGGATAAATACTTTACCTGGGATAAATGCTTCGCCAAACAAGCTGACTACATCTCCGCTGACAATGTAGTGAGTGACATTTTTGTTGCCTGCCCTGCTGAGATTTCTCCGAAAAGTGTTGAATGTACTCGCTGATACTCCCGGAGAGTTGAAAGTAAAGATATCGCCGGTCAGAGATGTGTATTCGGTTGCTACAATTTGAGCGACTGCTCCGCCCCAACTGTGTCCGATGACATCGGGCAATAATTTGTTGGGGTTTTTACCAGTATTTTGACCGATTTCTGTGAGCCAATTTTGGATATTATCTTTGTTCTTTTCAAATTCAGGTACACCAATGTCCCGCGAGTCGGAAAAGATAGCGTCGCCGTCGATGAAGTCTGTACCTTTAAATACGAGGGCGGGCGGGTTTTCGGGATTGGATGATCCGAACCCGATCGCATAAAAGTTTGTTTCTGGGTCGTCGAATATGCGATCGATATAGTAGCCATTAGTATCCAGGAAACTCGAAACTTCATTTTGCTCGCTCGGCTTTTGATTCAAAAAAACAATTGATTTAGCCAGAGCTTCATAAACAGCAGGCGAGGCAGCCATAATATTATATTTTGTGTTTGTTGGTATTTGCGATCGCTCTCTTCTTGAGCTAAGTGTCCAATCAACCATTATAGCTGACAAGATTTGTATGGTACACTTGATAATATCAACTCAAGAATAAAGTTTTTGCGGTTATGGGTATCATTCGTCAATACATTGCTCCATTTATAGCGGTATTAGTATTTTTCGCGGCTCTGGTAGCAGTCAGCGCTCGCATCTTTTTGCCTGGTGACATGGCTGCCCCCGCACCGATTGAGGAAGCGATCCCCCAAAAGCAAGCGGCAGTAGTGAATCCAATTTTCTTGGGGCTAAATTATTCAGCTTTCCGTGTCCGCTGAGCTGATGTCTGCTCAACTAATACCGGGCTACCGGCTGCGCTCAGGATCGGGACTCGATCGGGCAAAACTGGTAAAGTTTATGCACCGGACTTACCAAGAGCTTTACCCTGATGGGGAATTGGGACATTTGGCTCAAACTGTCGAGCAGTATTTTTCTAACCAGACGCCGGTTTGGTGGGTAGAGTGCCAGAAAAACACCCAGGAAGAGGCAGAAATGTTGCCCGCGCTTCCCTCGCAGTATCTCAATCCCCAATCTCAGGCGCAAAATCTCCAATCGGTTGTCGGATGTTTGTGGTTGGGAAATGCGATCGACCAAACCACCGGAGAACGCTATGCTCACATTTTTTTGCTGTACGTAGCACCGGAACATCGCCGTCTAGGAGTGGGTGCAGCTTTAGTTATTCATGCTGAAAATTGGGCACGGGAAAGGGGCGATCGGCAAATTGGTTTGCAAGTATTTCTGAGCAATCAGCCTGCGGTGAATCTCTATCAAAAATTAGGCTATCAAACTCATTCCCTCTCAATGCTCAAGTCTCTTTGAAATATAAATTCTACTGGTTTGGAATCAGGGCTAAAGTCCTGATTCATCCCAATTAGGAGGACTTCAGTCCTCACTACCAACTTAAGTAACAGCAGAGATATTCGTTTGTAGTAAGGATTTTAGTCCTGATTCATCCAAATTATGACGACTGAAGTCCTCACTACAAACTTAGGTGACAGCAATTATGAGGACTGAAGTCCTCGCTACCAACTTAGGTGACAGCAGAGGTATTTGTTTGTAGTAAGTCCTATGTTGCACCCTTCTCAATTAGCCTTTTAGGAACAGGCAAGATGCCTGTTCCACAAGAAAATTTATCTGTTGTGGAACAGGCATCTTGCCTGTTGCTGACAATGGTGCAATATCTCAGTAGTAAGGTACTGCGCGTGCACCCTACAATTATTGACTGCTGACTGCTGACTGCTGACTGAGTTGCTTAGGAGCATCCTCTGTGCGGTAAAGTTTTTTTATGAACAATAACGACTACTCCAACGCCCTTGATACTGACACGGAACTGGAAAGCCCTTTGGAGCAAATTTATGACTCCGAACCCCCGCTGCCAGATCCCGAGGAAATGCTGCCAATGCTTGCATCCCCGGAACCTCAGCACCGGATGATTGCGGCGCGGGCTTTTTGCGAAGTGCAGGACGATCGAGCAATTTCGCATTTAATTAATTTATTGAGAGACGGTTGCCCCTTGGTGCGGGTGAGCGCGGCTTATGCTTTGGGGCGAAATCCGAGCCCCGATGCTGTGGAACCGCTGATTCTTCAGCTTAACTGCGACTGGAACGGTTACGTTCGCAAAGGGGTAGTTTGGGCATTGGGAAATTGCAGGGACCACCGCGCTTTGCCATCTTTAATTGATGCTCTGAAAACAGATATTTCGGCGGTGCGTTTGTGGGCGGCGAGTTCTCTGGGTCAAATGGCAAAAGTTGGTTACTATGTGGTGATTGCGGCGATTCCACCGTTGATTCAAGCGCTGCGGGGAGATCCTGTATCTGCTGTGCGGAGCAACTGCGCTTGGGCGATCGGGCAACTGGCACGCGAATTGCCGAATAATATAGTGTACGCTGGGGCGATCGACGGTTTGATTGAAGCTTTAGAAGAAGATGAAGACATGGGCGTGCGGGAAGATGCTAAATCTTCGCTCTTGCGAGTCGGCGACCCGCGCGGATTGCAGATAATTGAAGATTTAGAAATGGAAGGACTTTTGTGATTTAAGCGCCCCCATTACCAATTACCCACTATTAATTATGCCTTTCATCAGTGCTAAAACAGATTTTGGTTTCAAAAAAATTTTTGGTTCGCCCCAGAGCAAAGACATTTTGATTAGCTTCCTCAATGCGATGCTCTATGACGCGCAGCCAACCATTGAAGACTTAGAAATTATTGACCCTTACGCCGCGCCGAGTGTTACTGGATTAAAAGACACTTACCTGGATGTTAAAGCCAAAATTACAGGCAACAAAACTGTGATTATCGAAATGCAGGTAATAAATGTAGAAGCTTTTACTAAACGGGTAGTGTACAATGCCGCCAAAACCTACGCAACTCAACTCAGACCCAGGGAAGGATACTCTAAATTAAATCCTCTGATTGCTTTAACAATTACAGATTTTATTCTCTTTGAAAACACAGAAAAATTTCTCACCCATTTTGTCTTTAAAGAACTCGAAGAAAACTTCGAGTATTATAACAGAGAAATCGAATTAGTGTTTGTCGAACTTCCCAAGTTTAACAAAGAACTAGAACAAATCGAAAACCTAATTCAAAGCTGGATTTATTTTATCAAAAATGCTCCCCTATTCGATGAAATTCCGGAAAAATTTGCATCAATGCCAGAAATTCAAACAGCTTTTTCCATCGCCAGCAGAACTAATTTAACCCTTAAGGAATTAGAGGAATTGGAAAAGCGGGAAATGTTTTTTGAAGACCAACGCGGTGCTGTTATTAAGGGGATGCAAGAAGGTCGCCAAGAAGGCATAATTGAGGGGCAAACAGCATTAATCTTGCGTCAAGTCGCGCGGCGCACTGGCGAAATCCCACCAGAAATTAAAACTCGCATCCAGCAGTTATCTCTCGAACAATTAGAGGATTTAGGAGAAGTCTTGTTAGATTTTACCAGTCAACAGGATTTGATAGCTTGGCTGGAATCCGTGTCAGCATGAATTTATAACTTTTGCACTCCTGATACTAAATCCGGCTTTAATACCCCCTTCATTCTTTATTCGCCGCAGGCGGACGGTGTTTATGTAGTAGCGGTTTCAACCGCCTAGTTCCTAATCTAATAAGTCAGGTTCCCGACGCACTATCATGTCATAAAGCGGTTGAAAGCTAAACCATCCCATGCGGTGAGACCCTACTTGCTGCTGTGTTAAACGCGCACATTCTGGCTTGATGAGAATGGGTTTTCCCGCAGCTTCGGCCATTAACTGCGCTTGACAAGAACGTTCCATTGCAATAAACCACCAAGCGGCTTCATCTACTGTTTGACCTACTGTTAACAGTCCGTGATTTTGTAAAATAATAGCTTTTTTCTCACCTAAAGTTTTGGCGATGCGTTTAGCTTCTTCGATTTCCAAAACAACTCCGGTGTAATCGTCAAATAAACTTTGGTCTTCATAAAAAGAACAAGCATCTTGCGTCAGCGGGTCAAGCAGGCGGCCCAAACTCGACCAACTTTTGCCGTAGGGAGAATGAGCGTGGGCTGCTGCGATTACGTCGGGGCGGGCGCTGTGCACTTGGGAATGAATGGCAAATGCTGCTTCGTTTACGGGTTTATTTCCTTCAACAACTTCGCCTTTGTGGTTGACTAAAATTAGGTCGCTGACTCGAATTAAACCAAAGTGCATTCCAAAAGAATTGACCCAGAAATGGTCGAGGTGTTCGGGGTCGCGAACGGTGATATGTCCGGCCACTCCTTCGCTGAATCCGAAGCGGGCAAATAATCGGAATGCGGCGGCTAAACGTTGTTTCCGGTGGCGGCGTTCTTCTTCAATTGAGTTGAATGTTGGGGGTTGAAAAGTGACTTTGGGGATTTTTATTGCAACCATATATTTTATTTTGTAATGGGGAATGGGTAATTGCTAATTGTGGGGCAGGCATCTTGCCTGCCCTACTGACTGGCGACTTCACTAAGGCGCAAACCTGCGATGTTTTTGCAGTCAAAGGTGGCGTTGTTGCCGAGGCGACGTTCTATTAATTCGATGATTTGTCCGGCGGGGTTTTGCAGAAACCACTGGGTTAATGAGCCGTAGTCTAGAGGGCGCTCTGATAGCGGTTTAAAGTTTTTATTTTGCCATATTTTAGCAGCATTCTGCACGTTTTCGACTCGAAGCGCGACGTGGTGAACTGCTTCTAATCCTCTTTCTTGCTGAAAGCGGTTTTTTTGGTCGCCGGCTGCGTGGGGCGCATCTAATACTACTAAGCCGCCCGCTGGCATTAATAAAGTCATTAAATGCAGCCACAAATCGGAGGGAACATTGATATTTTGCGAACAAAAGTTAATTGGGAACAAGTCTGGGCCTTCGACAATTTTGGCACCGAAGGGGCGGAAAGATGCGGCGTATTTTTCGAGTTCGGTTCGGCTGGGAAATGTGATGACAAAGTGGTCGATCGCAACTTGTTCGTCGTACAGGTGTGTTTCAAACGTCCAGGTTGTTAAAAATTCGGGAGTGATAAATTTGGGGTTGAATTCCAGCAAGCCATTTTTTTCGATGAAAGGTGAGTCAAAATGGCCCTCAAGGTTGCGATCGAACTTTAGGGTTTGTAGATTCAAATTTTTCATGTATCTCACCCGATGTTGAAGGACGCAAAACTGCGAATTTTGTCTACAAGCTGAATTTGACACACATTTGGTGCGCCTTCAGTCAAAAATAACACAAAATTTAATACAGGCAAGCCGATCGCCCGATCGCAACTCCCAAACCTTTACAAAGCAAGTATTCCCCAATCTAAAATCTAAAATCTACAATCGGATGGTTTGCCGATCGCGTTTCCGGCCAACCACGCCGTAGTCCAGGCACTTTGGAAGTTGAAACCGCCCGTCACCCCGTCGATATCCAAGATTTCCCCAGCAAAGAAAAGTCCGGGACAGCGGCGGCTTTCCATTGTCTTAAAATCGACTTCTTTGAGGTTGACACCGCCGCAGGTGACGAATTCTTCTTTAAATGCGCCTTTTCCGGCAATCTGATATTCGCCTTGAACGAGTTCTTGCAGGAGGCGATCGAGGATTTTATTCGATAAGTCGGCCCAGCGTTTTTGCTCATCAATGCCGATCGAACTTGTCAAGCGTTCCCAGAGGCGGCGCGGCACCGGAAACGGACAGCTAGAAACTATCAATCGGTGCGACAACTGCGACTTAACCGCTAGCAGTTGCTGCCGCAAAACTTCCGCATTGTACTGGGGAAGCCAATTAATCAGCACAGAGGTTTTATAATGGCGATCGTGCAAAAATCTCGCACCCCAAGCCGAAAGTTTTAGTACAGCAGGCCCGCTTAAACCCCAGTGAGTAATTAGCAAAGGCCCGCTTTGTTCTAATTTAGCTCCCGGCAATTTCACCTTAGCATTAGGAACCGAAATTCCGGCTAAATCTTTGATTCTGCTGTCGGAAATATTAAAAGTAAATAGAGAAGGAACGGGCAGTTCTACAGTATTACCTAACTCTTTTGCCCACTTATAACCCAATGGATTGCTGCCTGTAGCGAGAAGAAGGCGATCGCACTTAAATATCTCCCCCGATTTCAACTCAATTTCAAACCTAGGGGCGGTGTCCCCGTGTTCGACCTCTGCGGTATTGGCCGTTAATTTCTTTACGGAAACGACTGCATCACCAGTGCGAATTTTTACGCCTGCATCCTCAGCAGCCCCAATCAAACAGTTAACAATTGTCCCCGAATCGTCTGTGATGGGAAACATTCGCCCGTCTTCTTCTGTTTTCAACTTCACACCGTGACCTGCAAACCATTCTACAGTATCGCGGGGTTGAAACCGAGTAAAAGCACCGCGCAGAGCTTTCCCTCCTCTGGGGTAACTCTGCACTAAAACACCGGGGTCAAAACAAGCGTGAGTAACGTTGCAGCGCCCGCCGCCAGAGATGCGAACTTTTGCCAGCAGTTGCCGGCCAGCTTCTAGTAAAGTGACGCGGGCCTGGGGGTAGGTTTTGGCACAGGTAATTGCACTAAAAAAACCAGCAGCACCGCCGCCGATGACTGTAATTTTGAGCATTCGATCGGACAAATTATTTCTCGCTTATTCTGGTTCAAAATCGGATTTTGCCGCCCCGCAAGTGGGACAAACCCAATCGTCGGGGATATCTTCAAAGGCAGTACCGGGATCTATGCCTCCGTCGGGGTCGCCTACTTCTGGATCGTAGACGTAATTGCAAACTGTACAAACGTATTTTTGCATTTGCTTAACTCAATTTTATATTGTAAGCTTATAGATTGTACTTGACAACGCAACCTAGTGCAATACCAATTTCCCAACGTAATGCGACTTTCGGCCATTCCCAAATTATTAAAAATTAAATTTTGCACAATTATAAAATCTAAAATCTAATTAAGTCTTGCACAATTATAAAATCTAAAATCTAAAATCTAAAATCGTCAAAGCCTCCAGAACCGCAGTTCTAGAGGCTTGATTGTATTTTTTATTAGTTTACTGCGAGGGGAAGACTAGACTTTCGCTAAAGGCTTAGTCCAAACGCCGCTTTCATCTTCTTCGTATTGCTGGTGAATCGCGTCCCAAGCAGTGTGTTCCGCTTGTATCGAGTCGTTGCTTTCGTCAAATGCGGCGTTGTAGGATTCCATAAAGGTTTTTTGAGCTGCTTCCGACAGGTGCGATCGCACTTCTGGAGATAAGTCTGCCGGACTATTGCAGCGACCTTTGACGGCGCGCGGCAGCGTCATTTCGCTAACTGAAACTTCTTCGCCGCCGGCACTTTCTAGCAAGAGTTGAAATTCGCCCGATCGGTCGGCCGGAACTTCTGCCATCACTAGAAATTCGCCTGCTTCAACGCGAGTTTGATAGATAGTTGCTTTCTCTTCCGGCATTCCCACAGCGACTAAAGCGGAAACTAGACCCGCACCGGCCGAACCTGCGATCGCGCCGCTAGCTGCACCCAACAGTACCGCACCCAGCGGGCCCGCCGAGACTACTGCACCGACAAAGGGAATAAACAGCACGCCGACGCCTGTTAGCAAACCCAAAAAAGAACCGAATAAGGAACCAAAAATTGCCCCGCTTCGCAGACCGCCTAATATCACATCTTTTTTAGTAATAAAGCCGGCAATTTTAGTTTTAGATTGAAAGTTTTTTCCCATTACTGAGATGTGGTCGCGGGAAACTCCGCGATCGAGCAAGCGCCGAATTACGCCGTCTAATTGTTCTTCTTCCTTAAATACGGCTGAAACTGTGCGTTCGGCTAAATATTCCTCGGTCATTGTTCCTCCTTGATGGTTGGTAGATTACTTGTGCTGGTTTTCAGTATAGGAAGACACTGTAGGGCGATCGCATCGACCGCGAGATAGAGGTCGATGCGATCGGATATAGTTTGAGGCTCTATCAAAAGAGTTAAATAGTTGTGCAAGCTGCTATATTTGCCTCGCATTTTGCTTTTATTTAGCTCGAATATAAGCACCCATAAACTCCAATTGATTTATCATTTCTTCCGCTGAGTTCGCAGCAATCAATCTCACAATTACTTGCATTTGCTCCCCCACTGAGTAACAATATCTTTGCGCAAGAATGATTCCGGCATGATTTCTCTAGCCTTCCTAGAGCCAAAATTGGCGATCGCCCTCAAGCACCCCAGGATAAATGCCCTGTAATCGGCGATAAGCAATGCGGTCAGAGCCAAAAAGTGGTATGGGCAAACGTGGCTCATTCAGCGAGCCATGATGCAGCAAAGTAAGTTTTAGGGTTGTTTCTACCACACTTTCAATTGACACTTGCTGTCCTGGATATGGAATAACATTCAAACGAAGTGGCAGAGGTAAACCCATACTTTCCGACTTGACTTCAGTAGTCACTAAAATCCCCTCCCAATCAGATATGCGCAACGCTAAACCTTGTGTCGGCGCTCCTACAAATTGTTGATTTAAGTTGTACATTCGGGGAATACCAGACTTGTAACACTCCACCAGAATAAACTTAGAACTAATTGCATTAGCTCGTTCCCGTAAATGTTTGACTTCTTCTCCACAAAAACGCCCATCTCGGTAAATTAAAACAGTTTTATTTCTCAGGTCAGCCGCTGGCAAAAAGCTCTCTAGAATGCGTTGTGGTATTTCTTCTCCTTCAATCAGAGCATCTTCTAGCCGATAGCGAATAAACTCCCCTTGCTTGCCATATAGACGCACGCTCGCACAAGCATTCATGGTCCCCGCTCCCTTTTTTTTGGAACCTCTGGAGATATCTAAACCGATAAAATAATCCGCAATCTCTAAGGGTTCAGCCAGAATAAAAGGTAAATTTCCCAATTTAGCTAAGGCTCCTGGAATCACCTGATTGAGAAGATAGTTAGCTTGGACATTTCTCAAGGTATCTTCATAAATCATTTGGCTAGCAATTCCGCGTCGGAGCAACCGCGAGTAAACCCAAGAATAGAGACTGCCCCCTTCTTTGTCGTCAGCGTGGCGATCACTACTCGGTAAAAACGTCAAGACAATATCAGGTTGCCTCACCATTAAATCGTCAACGGCTTCTTCAACTTTAGCTCTAGCTTCAGCACCTCTTAAACTCTCTACAGATAATTCCTTTTTGTTCTCTTCAGGAAGAATACTTTCAAACCCATAGCGTTTTAGCCGTTTCTGAACTTCACTTAGAAAGAAACCCACCTTAAAATTGCAAAGTTTTAGAGCGGCAACACGAATAGGTCTTGATGGATCGAGGTAATCTTCATGACGGCGATAGACACCGCCTTTAGATAAACCCGTGAGAATTTGACTTTGGATGCCAGTATAATTTTTCCTAAACAGTAGTTTGGTGTGTTCGACCTTGACTTTGGGTTCCCAGAATAAGTTAGGATAATCGCGGCTGTTAATACTGCGCTCTAGCTGAAAGCCATAATTAGATAGAGCCTGTCCTGCTTCTTTTTTGTACAAAACTAAGAGGTCTTTTCGGTCTTTGTAGGAAACTTTAGTTGCTTTGAGTAATTCTCCGTAGTCTACCTCGAATCGCTTAGCAGTTTCTGGCGTGATGCAAGGACGCAGAGCGGCCATAGCATAGTGAAAAGGCCTTGCATCTTTGCCAAATTGAACAGCAACAACTGGTTGCTCATGTGGTGCATCTTTAAGTGCTTGTTTGCTGATTGCGCCAGTTGCTTCCTTGAGGAGTTGATCTCGGTGTTCTTCAATCGTTCCCACAATGCCAGTTATTCTAGCAAAACTATTTTTTTCAATGTCTCGAACTTTTAACCCAATCAAAAGATTTTTTGGATCTTGCCGATAGGGATGATTCTCGTAGAACTGAGCTAAATCGCCATTGAATAGGATACGGCTGTGAATTGTTAAAGTTAAAGCAGGCTGTGGAACTCCTTGCAAGTCAATAGTTTCTTCCCAAAAGTCAACCTCACGCCTAACCTGAACCTGATTTTCAGATAGAACGCTATTAGATGAGAAGGGACGAGTGATTTTTAAGACTCGAACAGCTAACTGAGCAACGATGGAAGCTGTTACCTCCGGTTCCCGTACCCATTGAATTGAGTAGTAGCCATCGCCAATATCTTTTTTCAACTCCTCCAGGATTTCTGCCAGTTTCTTTCGCCATTCATCTTGGCTTGGCATTGGTTGATTAGGTTTAGCCAAGACCCAGAAATATTTATGTTGCCAGATAACAACAACATCAGGAAACTTCTGACTAAAACGCCAACTCAATCGGTTGCCTATTTCCTGACCGACTTCAGGAGTTACTCGAAAGCCGATTAAATTGAGTTGAGAAATCCTCAGAGGGAAAATCTCGCTCAAAAATGTTGGTAATGGCGCAGCTTGAGTGGGAAATTGAACAGCAACAGTCATGCAGCTACCTCGCAAATGGAAAATTGACAAATTGAATTGAACGAACAGAACGAACACATTACACCAGGATTGGGCGGGAAAATTTGGCTGAACTCAGCAGTTTTATTGCGGTAACTGCTCAAATCTTTCTGATGCCTTTTAGCTATCAGCGTTAGTTCTATCTGGAAGCATTTTAGTGTCTCGGATGTTGCAGAGATTTGCGGCGACCATTTTCCATTTTCTAAGTTATAGAAAATGGCAATAGTTTGCCGTTGCGGGTAGAGATAGCTAGCTGCTAGCAGATAAATATAACCCTGTCGCAGATCGAAGTCTGATTTACCCGTCTTGAAGTCCAAGATGTGCAGTGTGTCATCTGTGAGACTAAAAATGCAGTCAATTGCTGCATAAAATTTAAATAAATAATTACCCTCTCGAATCAAAATTGGTTCGGGATATCCCTCATCACCTCGGCTTAACTGGACGATATTTTTTCCGACAAGAATGGGATTGTCGCGGTAATTTTTCAGGATGGAAATGACTCGTTCCTGAATTTCCAATGATTTTTGGCTTAATTGCAGAATCTCTGCTGTTTGCTGCACACCGTCTAACTGGTGCAACAGATCGGTATTTTGATGAAATTCATAAACTCCTCTTTGTGCTAGCATCCCAATCTGTTGAGGAATGGTGTCTTGCTCCAAGAGTGCTTTAACTTGCGGTTCTTTGTTTCGCGCCTTGGCAAAACCCCGCTTCATATCGCAATGCAAGTGTTCTTGACCTATTGCTGGAGCAAATTGCAACCACAAGTTATAACTAGCAAACGGTAGCCAATTTTTTGCCATTGTTAAACTCCAACTGATACTTGTAATTTTTTGGGTTATTTCCAACTGTGTTGGACAGCTACTTTTTTCAGCACGTTTTTGATAACTTGTTCAGAAGCCGAAGACATCAAAATACCGGGGTAAACGGCACTGCCCCAACTGGGATGCTCCAAAATAGAACAACTATTGTGAACGATAGGGAAGCCTAACAAAGCTTTGACAACTGCGGTATCGTCGTGGGCGATTTCTCCGGGACGCGAGAGTTGGGGATAACCAGTACGGGGGTCAATCAGATCTGTTAGGAAACCGCGATCGCGCAGATTGCGTACTACGTCTGAGCCGAAGTTGATAAACCTTTCCCGCAACCTATCTTTCTCCCTCTCAATGTGGAGTGCAGTGTCCGTTAGAGGGTAGCGGGATTGCTGTAGTACCACAACCACTCGGCAAGTCGTCACGGGCAAAACCCAATCGGGAAAGACTCGCTCTAGGTTTTGGGCGATGAACTGACTGCACCGATGAACTGACATCTGAACAGCTTGTCCCGTTTCCGCAACCCTGTTGATTCGAGAGCCGCACTGGGATGTACCTAGCCTTGACAGCTCTACTTGATGTACCTCGTTCTCCGCAATCTTTCTTATATACACCATATGTAGTGCCTTGTTTGGGTTGATGTACAGCGTCAACCTTATTTAGATCCTAGCGCAGGTTGACGTTGAGCGTCAACCCCTACTATGATTGATAGGTAAGTAGGAAAAAACCGTGACTCAGACTTTTGGTAAGCGTATTCGTGAAGCTCGTCAGAATAAGGGATACAGTCAGCGCGATTTGGCTGCATTGGTAAAGGTAGATTACACCTACCTTTCCAAACTAGAGAACGATCGCGCTGAATATGCCCCAAAGGAGGAGGTGATTAAGTTGTTAGCGCATCACCTAGAGTTGGATGCGGAGGAACTAATCTACTTCGCTGGTCGGATCACCTCCGAAGATGCCAAAGTTGTTCAAGAACTGGCCAAAACCTACCAAAAACAGATGCCAGTTTTGCTCCGTCAAATGCGAGATAATCCTGAACTGACTCAAAAGTTTATTCGGGAAGCCACACAAGCAGAAAGCCAGGAGAAGCCAACTTGAGTGTAATTAAGCCCTATCGGTACTTGACCAAAAATGCAATTGAGAGTGAGGCTAATGAGCTTCTTTTGCAGATGCAGGGAACGCCTAATTCTCCTAAATGGCCCTTTGTGGCTGACCAGGCAGCTAATTATTTAAAATTGAGTGTGGTCTGGGATAGCTTACCTTCTCACAACAACAGACCCGTATTCGCGAGAATTTATCCCCAAACCCGTATAATAGAATTTAATGAAGATATCCCGGAACTCCAGCAAAACCGAGGACTGGAACAATCGACACTGGCACATGAAATTGGACACTGGATGCTTCATGTTAATCAAGATGAGGCTGATGGTTTTGTACAACAGCTAGAGTTATCTCTCTCTGATGAAACAGCAGAACAGCCATTCTTGTGCCGGAAAGTTACCGCACAACAGATTTCTCCAAATAGCGCTAACAAGCAGCTTGATTCAATTGAATGGCAAGCGCAATATTTTGCTAGTTGTCTGCTGATGCCGACCCATATCTTGGAAGAAAAACGAATAGGGCGCGATCTAACAAGAGAGTCCCACCTCGACGCAATGGCCCAAGATATTGGCGTCACAAAAGCTAATCTAAAACATCGTCTCAAAGATGTTGGGTGGATTTGCATTCCCAAGGGGTCTAAGCAAATTTATCTAGGTAATGGTGTACCCAATGGACAGATGAGGTTGTTTTAATAGCGAGCGTATCTCACCCACTTAACTACATAAGATTGGTGCTAACTATGAGTAATCAGTTGTTATGGCAACTTGTCTACCACTTGTCAGGACTTACACTTTTAGGCAGAACAGAGCAAGAACCATTGGGATCATTACCAATTCCAATACGGACGGCTGTTCTTAAAACTATTGGTCTGCACAATCCAGGAACCATTGAACTCACATTATTCAAAAAATCTCCTCTTGAGTTCGCCGAAGGAGAATATGAATGGGTAAATAGTTGGCACGATCAAAATAGTTACCTAGTTGACGCAATAGAAGAATCGCAAGATAGTTCTGTTTTCCCTTCGAGTCTGTTGCACCAGCTTCCCGATCGATACCCAACATATCAGAAAGTGGCTTTCACCTTACTCTGGAAAGCAGTACAAAGTGGAAAATCTCTTCTCAAAATAGCTGAATACCAGACGAATGTAGCAGCTTTGGCTTTAGCTGTACTGGATTCATTAGCCTTAATAGAACGGGTAGCAGAACTGTACGGATTACCCGTAGAGCTACCAGAAGTAGAGCTTTACTTGGTAGGTGCGGTTGATGAATTGGGCGTGACGCAATTACTGCACCATTACCGAGGGGCTGAACTTGGTGAATCAGCGAATCGTGTAGATTGTTGTCACACATCTGTGCGATTAATGCTAGCAACACATTTGCCAATCGACGTGGATTTTGTGTCATGTGCTAGGTCTTTAAATAATTACATCCCAGAAAATGCTTACACATTTAATGAACTAGAAAACTTTACTTCTCCTTTTCGAGCTTATGTTGAAAACGTGCTACCTCTGCACGCACATCCAGTGTTATTTGAGCGACCTACTCTCGACTATTTTGCGCGTCGTTATTTTCTGATTCGGGAATTAAAACCAGCGCAAGTAGAACTTATACAAAAGGCTTTACGCAACGAGTCAACAGTGGGGATTTTACCAACAGGCTTTGGTAAGTCTTTAATATTTCAACTATACGCTTTGTTGATTCCTCGCACTACCTTAGTAATCAGCCCTCTCCAGGCACTCATCCGCGACCAAGTACATAACTTAAATCGCCCTGGTCTTACCTGTGTAGATTCCATTATTTATACAGATTCAAATACAGCTAGGAAAACTAAACTTAGAAATTTTAAATCTGGTCGCTATCGGCTGCTATACATTTCACCTGAACGCTTGCAGATAGGCGAATTTTACGATGAGATAAAGGCTACGATGCAGCAAACCCCAGTTGGTGCTTTGGTTATTGATGAAGCTCACTGTGTGTCTGAGTGGGGACACGATTTTAGACCTGCATATCTGCAAATTGGGCGTTTGCAGCAAGCTTTAGAAGAAGCCTCCAGACGACCAGTACCGATTATTGCTCTGACTGCAACAGCCTCGGAACCAGTGCGTAAAGATATCTTGCGTGTCTTGGGGCTAACTTCAAATAGTGTAGTACAACTAGCAAGTAGCGATCGACCTAATCTCAGCCTTTCAGTACACTCTGTCAGCAAACCCGAAAATAAGCCAGAAAAACTAGCTTATCTACTGCAAACAATTGTTCCCCAGATACTCGGAATTCCTTTTGCAGAATTGATTCCAGAAGATGACAAAACTCGCCATGCTGGAATCATGTTCGGCATTTATGCGAATCCTCATGGTAAATCCACTATCCATGAGGGAGTACATTACATCAAAGACGAACTTACAAAACGAATCATTCCTAACACCAATTTAGTCCAAGTACACGCCAGCACTCAGCCAGAATACTGCCCAGAATGTGAATCTCCTTTTTTCATTAGATCCGATCAAATGGCTCGGTGTCGCTCCTGTCAAGCTTCCTTCACAGCCAGCAAAAGTAAGAAACCTCAAGACTGGAATAGCCAACTGCAAAAGCGCCAAGACGCTTTTCAAAACAATCAATTTCCTTTGTTAGTAGCCACCAAGGGATACGGTATGGGAATTGATAAACGCAATATCCGCTTTATCATTCACCATGCCTTTGCCAGCAGTCTTGAGGCATATTACCAGGAAGCAGGACGTGCAGGACGCGATGGACGACACTCTCACGTAGCTTTGATGTACTTACCGCCACATCAGGAATGCAAAGACAAGCATATTTACGCTGGTGAAATTGAGCCTCCCTGCGTTTCTAACGGTCGAAACTACATACGCCACGAGTGTCCTTATTACGAAGATCATTTGTGTGACTACGGACTGCAAGCCCATTTCATAAAGGATGACTACCGTGGCATAAAAAAAGACAGTGAGCGCGTTATCTCAGTCTATCAGAAAATTATATCGGGAGAACCTATTGGATTCAAAAATGATAAAGAGGATAAAAATTTGCAAATTCCACTTTACCGACTACAGCAGTTAGGAGTTGTCAAGGAATATTCCAAGCATTATTCTAAAGGTTTTAGTGGCGGGTACAAAATAGAGTTTGACCGTAACTGGTCTTTAGACCAAATAGCTAGTAACCTAAAGAAATTTTTAGTTCAGACAGGTACCAGCGAAAACTATGCTGAAGGACAGCTTAGTCGGATTGATAACACAGTCTTTAGCCCATACCATGAAAATTTACCACAGAGGAGATTAACCGAGGCTTTGCATATCCTTTTAGAGCGTATTTACGAAACTGTGCCTCGGATGCGCTACCAAATGCTTCTCAATGAACTAGATTATGCTACAAGCGATGAAGAAGGAACTTGTCGCCGGGTTGTCATCAGAGGTCTTTTTGATTCTATTGAACATCTAACCACTGAAAACTACCGATGTGGTTTCTGTGATGTCTGTACTCCAGATCTAAACTTTCAGGGAGACAAAGCTGCTGTTCCTCTACAGGATGCTCAAGTTGATGAGATTGCCGAAAAACTTCCCGTTTTATTAGAAGGGTTTGATACAAAAGCTCTGCTGGAAGTGTTGCGGCTTACTATAGAGCGTGGGGCAGTAGCAGGGCTGTTTGCTCGTGTTGCTAACCGCCTTGAGCGAGACTCTACTAGCTTGGCTGCATTCTTCTTGGCGGGTGCGTTAGCACGACAGCGCCCAGGACGGGAAACCCTAGCATTTGATTATCTAAAGCGTGGGTTTAATGAAGGAATTAAACAGGGGTTATCTCCCGAAAATATTCTACTTTTCTATGAAGAAGGTGTGCTTTTACAGCCTAAAGAAGCTTTTGAATGGCTAACTCAGGTTGGTGGATATTGGGATAGTGAGGAGGGATTAAAATTCTTGATTCAGGAAGCAGCTCAAAGGTTCGGTACTGATTCCACGCATTACCGCGTACTAATTGTGAGGTGGCTTCTTGGAAGGTTCAATGAAGTCAGTGATGATTGTGCTGCTTTCAAGCCAAGGATTGAGGTTATAAAAAATGGCTTTGAGCGACTGATTTAAATTATTATCTGAGGTAAAATCATGGCAGAATTTTTGGATAATTTAGAGCTAATGGAGAAAGAAATTGCCAAATATCGCAGTAAATTTCAAGAGTCTTCTGAGGTCTTGAATGATTTGGCTAAAGTTCAGATTAATTTTAATAATCTTGCACAAAAGTATCAGGAGTTACAAGAAGGATATCATCAACTCACAGAACATATAGATGAATCCCAAACAGTCTCATCTTTGTTACAAGCTGAGTCAAAGAGTTCCATAGAGCGAGTATTGCAAGCACAGAGAAGCTTTGAACAGCGCTTTTTAGAACTAGAAAATGCAACAAAGACAAGCACAACTCAAGCACGGGAAAGCTTGGCTCAACATTTTGCTAACTTCGAGAGCGCTGCTGATGACCGATGGGAGGAATTTTGCGATAGGTTTTCTGTCCGTTTAAACGAGCTGGAGCAACAAATTCAAGAGCTTAAAAAAGAATTTGCACAAAGTCTGAAAACTTTAGGAGCTAACGATTCAGCAATTAACGCTAGATTAGGCCACGTCGAGTCTGAAATGAACTCAATCAATCAAATTCAAGCAAGTACGGGGGAGCAATGTAAAGGTCTAGAAGAACGTCTGAGCCAAACAGAGCAGTCGCTTTCTAATTTAGAGCTGCATACAAGAAAAACTCGCCGATTAGTATATATAATGGCGGCAATAGGAAGCATATTAGTTTTATTTTTGGGAGGATTGCTATTTTTGTTCCAATCCCGGAATGTACAGCTCGATCGCCAAATCGAACAACCTCGGATTTTAAAGCCTGGTAAGTCAACCAAATAGCTAACTCCCATCACGATATTTATCGGGAAAAAATCCTAATTACTAACATGACTGGTTCCATATCAATACAACAATATCTAAACGGCAAGCTTGAGAAAAAGTAAATTTGACTTTTGTTAAACTTGAACTGCGCCAGAAGAAAGGCGCAGCTTCATTTCTACCCGATCGCACTAAACAACATTAATCAATGCCATTAGCACCCCTGTTTCCTGTAGTTCATCCCATCCTCAAATCGGCTTTTCCCAGATGTCTGTGGACTGGAGATATCAACAGCCGAGAGATTGCCCTCACGTTTGACGACGGGCCGCACCGTCAGCACACACCTCAACTGTTAAAAATTTTAGATAAATACGACATCAAAGCTAGTTTTTTCTGGCTAGGCTTTTGCGTGGACAGGCATCCAGAAACGGCTAAAGAAGTGTACGATCGCGGACACTGGATCGGTCTCCACGGCTATCAGCATATATCGTTTCCCAAACTCAAAACCCACGAACTCAAACAAAGTTTAGAAGACACGCAAAAAGCAATTGCCAAAGCTTGCGATTTAGATCCAAAATTAATCCTGGACGTGCGGCCACCCAACGGCATTTTTACGCCGCGAACATTAGAGTTATTGCAACAGTGGGAATATCGCCCTGTAATGTGGAGTGTTGTCCCGGAAGATTGGGTGCGACCGGGGGTGAGGAAAGTTATTAGTCGCATCGTGCAGCAAACAGAAAACGGCTCAATTATTGTACTGCACGACGGCTATTGCGGTGGCGAAGATGTGGCAGCTTCGGCTGATAAAATAATTCCATTGCTTTTGTATAAAGGTTACAAATTCGTGACAGTCGATCGCCTGTGGGAACAGGCTAACATTCAAATACCAGGAAATTAAGTTAATGAAAAAAAGACAGTTTATTGCATCTCTTTGTTTGGTAAGTGCCGGATGGGCGATCGAGCTTTCTCCTGCTTCCCTGAGTGCGGAAACTCCACTTGTAGTGCAGCAGCCAGACCGTGGCGTATCCGCGCCTGCCCCCAACTCGAAAACCCCGCAAGTGGAACTGCTAAATCCGGGAGTGGAACCACGACAGCAACTGCGTTTAAAACCAGCTATCGATGTCAAACAAACAACTGTTATGACCGTAAAAATGGATATGGAAATATCCGCATCCGGTCGGTCTTCGCCTGGGGCTAAAATTCCAGTATCGGTGATGACTTTCGAGACAAAAGTCACTAAGATTGATCCCAACGGCGATATTCACTACGAGTTTGCTTATACTAACTCAGATATCGTCGGCGATACTGGAAATATGCCGCCAGCAGTCCGAGATGCCATGCGTTCCGCACTCAAAAGCATGGTGGGAGTGAAAGGCTCTTTCATCATGGACAATCGCGGTTTTCATAAAGGAGGTAACTTTATTTTGCCCGAAAAAGCTGACAACAACCTCAAACAAATGGTTGGACAAATGTCTAAATCTATAGAGCAACTTGCCTCGCCGCTGCCCGCAGAAGCAGTCGGAAAAGGAGCCAAATGGCGCGTTTCTTCTTCTTCTGATTTGAGTGGCATGAATTTGAATAACATTTATACCTATGAATTGGCGAGCTGGCAAGATGGAGTTGCCTCTCTGAATGTAAGTATAGAGCAGCAAGCAAACCCTCAAAATATTACCTCTCCCCAATTGCCTGCTGGAACTACCTTAACCCTAAAATCTTTTAGTTCTCAGGGTGGGGGATCAACCACAATGCGCTTGGATAGATTAATTCCTTTTCGCTCTACTGTGTCTGTTAGTTCAAATAGCGAAATGAGTGGTAAAAATGCGGGCAGTTCTCAAGAATTAACAATCACAACAAAAATGGTGATGGAGATGACTTTAGAGTCGAAGTAAGCTTTCTTATACCAACTGGAAAAAGTAGGGACACGGCAATGCCGTGTCCCTGGTCGCAGCTAAATTTTTAATAAATGGTATTAAATCGGGCTAATATACTGGATATTATGTAAATTTTCCGAAACTTTCGATCGCCAATTTGCAAGTAAAGGACTCTGTTCTATGATTCGATCGCACAAAAGTCAAGCTGTAATTGCTTTTGTCGTAGCTTTAGGGATAATCATCGGGAATTTAGTGTTTCCGGGCCTGAATGTAGCGCCGGCATTTGCTGAAGCCAAATTTCAGGATGTTAAAGACCATTGGGCTCAAGCTTGCATTGAGGAGTTAGCAGAGAAAAAAATTATCAGCGGCTACTACGAAGACGGCACTTTTCGGCCGAATCGCCCAGTCAGCCGCGCTGAGTTTGCAGCGATGGTTCGCATGGCTTTTCCCGATGCCAAAACCGTCCGCGCTCCGATCGACTTTGCAGATATTCCTACAAATTACTGGGGTTTTAAAGCAATTCGAGAAGCTTATCAGACGGGTTTTATGTCCGGTTACAGCGGCAGTATTTTTAACCCGACTTTGAATGTTACTCGCTGGCAGGTTTTGGTAGCTTTAACCAGCGGCTTGAAGTATTCCCCTACGGGGCCAGCGGCTGAGATTTTGGATGCGACTTTTGAAGATGCGCGGGACATTCCCGAACTGGCCAGAAGTGCGATCGCCGCCGCCACAGAAAAACAACTTGTGGTCAATTATCCGGCTGTTAAACAGCTAGAACCTACTCGGAATGCTACTCGCGCCGAAGTAGCAAGTTTTTTCTGTCAGGCGATCGCCAAACCCGGCCAAACTGCCTTAATTCCTTCGGAATATATCGCCCAAGTTCCGCCCAATATCGGCCCGCCGAGAACAACAGAAACCTCGGAATCGGGGAAAGTTAGGGCGGAAGTTTCTTTCGTAAAAGAAGCAGAAAATGCTAAAAATCTCCGCATCAGAATTATCCGCGACGGTAAAAGTTTATTAGAAGAACCCGTGCTGATTCCGACTCGTTCTCTAGTAGATAACCCCGACAAAAGAGCCAGCGAAGAAGTATCGGAAGGACGTTTGTTATCGCTGCGAATACGTGATTTGGATGGGGACAAGGAACCGGAAGTGCTAGCAGATTTAGTGTCAATCAAAAGCGGCGTCCGCTGCTGCAATTATTCGTTTATTTACCGCTACGACTCGGCGGCTAAAAAATACACTCATATCAAGCATTTCTGGGGCAATGTGAGTTACGAAATTGTCGATTTTGGCAAAAATGATATCCCAGAGTTTAAGAGTCAGGACGGGCGATTTGCGGAGGCTTTTACAAATTATGCTGATTCTCGCTTCCCGCTGCAAGTTTGGGAGTACCGCCAAGGTAAAATGCAAGATGTTAGCAAACAGTATCCGGTGGAAGTATACACGAATTCTGCAGAGCTTTGGCTGGAATCTAACAAGCGTCTGAGTGAAGATGGGGAGGTGAAGGGGGTGTTGGCGGCTTTCATGGCGAACAAGTATGTCATGGGCCAGGATGCGGAAGGTTGGCAGTTGTTGGAGAAAGTTTATCAAGGACGCGATCGCACTCAATTCTTTGGGAAGTTGCGGGAGTTTTTGGTAAGTACGGGTTATGCTAGTAAGTAGATTGGCAGGTTTTTAACCGCAGATTAAAGCGGATTAACGCTGATAATATCTGTAGGGGCGGGTTTTACGAATAATATCTAATTCCGAGTAACAATATTACTAAACCCGCCCCCATACAACAGATAAGCCAAGTCAACTATTCATCAAATTTACCGTCACATATTAATTTGTTTAAATAAAGTAAATTACTACTCACATCTTGCCCCATTCTCCAGAACAGGCTTTTCGGCCTGTTCCACAAAGAGTGAATTTTCTTGTGGAACAGGCCGAAAAGCCTGTTCATAAAAAGCTTATTGAGAATAGTGCAACATCTCAGTTACTAACAACTTGTGAACAAATACCAAAAATTGTTGCTTTGTGAAGCGCCAAGCTAAAATAAGTATAAAATATCAGACATTAAATCACTTAAAATGGTATATCCATCTGCACCTTGGAATCTGCAAGGTTATGCTGTTGGGACTTTACAATTGGTAGATGTGGCACGAGTGCGCCCCTTGGTTCCCTCTGAGTTAGAAATTGTCTCTTTATTGCCGGGAAAAACCCTAGGCGGCATTTATATATCCTCCTATGGGTTGGGTTCGGTGATGGAGTACAATGAGTTAATTGTAGTTAGCGCGATCGCCAATTATGCAGGAAAATGGGGCGCTTGGATTTCCCATATTTACGTAGACAATCCTAACTCGGTAGCCGGCGGGCGCGAAATTTGGGGACTTCCTAAAGAATTAGCTCAATTTAGTTGGGAAGGTAGCGATTCGGTAAAAGCAGCACCGCTAGGCTACCGCGTCACAGTTCGCCAAGGAAACCGTCAACTGTGCAGCCTCAATTACAGCCAGCAAAGCTTAGCCTTACCGATGCCTTTTAGCGGAAATGTTTTCAGCGCTGACCGCAGCAATTTGCTGTTGTTTAAAGGAGGATTAGAGTCTCGCATCGGTTTGATTAAAGGCGAATTAGAAGTGGCAGAAGAAAGTCCTTTTGCCAGTTTAAACTTAGGTCAGCCCTTGCTAACAGTTGCCTGCGAAGATATGCGTTTAAAAGTCGCTGCGCCGGAAGTTGTGGGAAACAGAGCCGTTGAATTCAGTTATTAGCTGTAAAGTGCGGATATTTGCCGTAAACCTAAAAAAACACAACAGCCAGAAACCCGGTTTCTTGAAGAAGCCGGGTTTCTGGCGCGGCGTATTAGTTTGAGCTACTTACTAATCTTTTTGAGGACTTACGCATCAAAGGGCTAAAAACCCGGTTTCTTCCTAGATGCCTGGTTGCTGCACCCAATATTCTCGGATAAACGGGGTTTTTTTTCGTAAGTCCTATTTTTAAATGCCAGCGCCTGGAGCGGCTTCAGCACCCATTTCTAAAACTGTACCGCGAAGGAAATCAATTTGCTGCTGAAAGTCCATCCCCTGAACTTTTCCTAATAAAGCTTTTCCTGCGTCAGGAAGTTGATAGTCTGGAGGCACAGGAATAATAGTTCCTTCGTCCATTCCTACTGCTAGGAAATACCAAAAAGCCAGCTTGGTTTCTGGGCTCATCGAACCGTACATCCGGCTGATTTCAGTATTGGCTTTTGAGGCAATGTCGCGCATTACTTGTAGTTGTGCTTCGTGGGGCAGCGGCTTGACTTGCTCGAACAAACCCTGAGCGATTTCGGAACCGGAAGCACCGGGAGCCGCTGGCGTTATTGACTTGCCCATTTCGGTGTAAACAAACCACAGCACACCTAATTGGTCGTCTACACTCAAGCTCTGAATATCTGCTTTTCCTTGGTCGTAAGCACCGGCAGTAGTAAATGTCATTCAAGCCTCCAAAATAATATGTATTGCTCAGTTTTCTTATTTGTGAGAAAACTTTTGTTTGCTACTTAAGTTAAAGTACCTAATAAATAGTGAGGCTAGAATCTTGCTTAAGACAGAGATGATCCCGGACATAAGTTCGGGGAGTAAATTCACCAAAATTGGGAAAATTTGCAACCAAAGGATGAGGCAAATTTGACACGATTGTTGTTAGCGGAGTTCATGATTAGCATTGTTTAGCCGATCGACGATCGCCTATAATCGCAACATACCTGTATTGAGGTGGCTGTTATGTCGATCGCAACTGCAAAACGCTTCACCCTAGCGGAATATCACCGCCTGACAGAACTGGGGTTCTTTAGTGAGGACGATCGAGTTGAGTTAATCAAGGGAGAACTTGTCAACATGGCTGCTAAAAGTACCGCCCACTTTGAATTATAAAAAACTTTGATATCATTCCAAAGAAAATAGGCTGGCAAACAGCCAGCCTAGAATCAGGAGAACTTTATTTCAAACTCGTTGAAAATCTAGCTAAACAAACCCGAAATCCCGTTGACTGCTATTGCTCCAGCCAAAGCGGAAACAACCACAGAAGTCAGAGCCGTACCGAACAGCCACCAAGCTGCGGCTGCTGCCGCTTCGCGCGCATCTTCTGCTTGCTGCTTGGTCTTTTTCTTGAGCTGTTTGATGCGTTTTTTGGCTTCATGTTGCAGGCGTTCCGATCGCAATAAAACGCTGTCCCTGGCTCCTTCCATTTGGTCAACAATTCGGTGAGCGTCAGTCTCGGAAATATCGGAACGAGAACTCAGCAGGGCAACTAAAGTACCGCGATCGAACTCACCTAAACGCTCTTTAATCGCGTCAAATCCTGCCTGCGGGTCATCAAACACTTTGCGTAAGTCCCGCTTGATGCCTTCGTAGTTGAGCTCTGGTCGATCGAGCGAATTGAGGTAATCCCGGATTTTCCCGAAAATACCATCCATTGCTGACTGAAACTTGTCCTGAACCATTTGAACTTGTTCGACAATTTGGTTGCGGACAGATTCAATTTGGTCGGCAATTTTGTTGGCTTCCTCTTCCGAGATATCTTCCCGCTGCGACAGCAATGCTACCAGAGTCGATCGATCGAAGTGCTTCACGCGATCGCCCAAACTTTGCATCCCCATTCCCGGCTCGCTAAACAGCAACTGCAAATCGCGTTTGATGCTTTCAGGATTGAGTTCTTCCTTGTCCGTATTCCGCAAGTAATTTTCCAAACTTCCTTGGAAATCCCGGACTGTTTTTTGAGCGCGAGATGCCAAGCGGCGGGGCGATTTCACGATGCTGCGAATTGAATCTTGCACGCGATCGATCGTCCGATTGATCTGTTCTTCGCTCAAATCTTCCCGCTGCGACAGCAGCTTGACTAAAGTTTCGCGATCGACCTGAGAAAGTCTGTCTCGAAGTGCCAAAGCACCCTCTTTCGGATTTTCAAACAATTTAGTCAAATCCCGATTGATGGCTTCTGGATCGAGTTCTTCCAGGTTTGTATTCCGCAGGTACTCGCCAATTTTTCCAGTAATGTCCTCGTACTGTTGCTTAGCTCTATCTGCAACTATTTGCGGCGCGTGGATAATGTTGTCGCGCACAGATTCGATCCGGTCGATCGTCTGATTGATCTGTTCTTCGCTGAGGTCTTGGCGCTGTGACAGCAACTGCACCAGCGTATCGCGGTCGAATTGAGACAAGCGTTCTCTCAGCGCTTTAAATCCCGCTTCCGGGTCGTTTAACAGCGTTTGAAACTCGCGCTCGATCGCTTCAGGATTGAGTTCTTCCTTATTAGTATTGCGGAGATAGTCTTCTACCTTTTGCCGCAATTCTTGGGCTTTCGATTGCGCTTGCTCTTGCAATTCTTGAGCTTTAGAAATCACGCGATCGCGCGAACCTTCGAGCCGCCCGATTAACTGATCGGCTTCCTCTGGACTGAAATCTTCGCGCTGACCCAGCAACTGCACCAAAGTATCGCGGTTAAATTGCGACAGGCGATCGCGCAAAGCCTCAAAACCAGCATCCCGATCTTCCAAAAGCGCTTGGAAATCCCGCTCGATAGCTTCAGGATTCAATTCTTCCTTGCCGGTCGATCGCAAATAATTCTCAATCCGACTCCGCAAATCTTGAGACTGTTCTTCACCAGCAGCAGCTTGCACAATTTCCAACACTTCTTGTCGGACACCTTCAAGCTGTTCGGCAATTTCCGTCACCTGTTCAGGAGCAAACCCCTCACGGCGGCCCAGAATACCTACAAAATAATCTGGATTAAACAGCTCTAACTGGCGCAAAACTGCCCCCGGAGAAGCTTCCGGGTCATAAATCACATCCCTAAATTCCTGCTTGATTGTCTCCCGGTTGAGATGCCAAGGTTGGGCATTCATCAAGTAGTTTTCCACATCAGCCTTAGCTGTATTGAAAGGCAGCGCAGGCACTTTGTCGCCCACCTTAGAAGCCAAAGATTTAGCTTGTTCCGTCCCTTTGGCTGTCAGTTGCTGCAACTGACCAGTGATTTTTTCAACATCCAAATCCGACAAATCCGTCCGCGACAAAACAGTGTTCACAAGAGATCCCACTCCCAACTGCATCGCTCGCTTCATGCCGCTGCTGGATTCCGATTTGTTTTCCCTACTTTCCAGAATTTGAGACAGCTTGGCGTTGAGTTCGTCAGACTTCAGCAAATCGGGAGCCGCAAACTTGAGAAAATCAACCAGCTCTAAATTCGGGTCTTTCTGCTCTTGCTGCTTGCCGAAAGTTTGCTTCCAAACGCCTTCGAGTTGGTCAGCAACTTGAGTTATTTCTTCTTGAGAAAAGTCTGTGCGACTCTTCACTAAATCCACAAAAGTCTGGCGGTTAACATTCTTCAGAACGTCGCTTCCCGCAAGAGATTTGATATCTGCATCGCCCAGCAACTTTTCAAATTGACCGCGAATTTCCTTAACATCTAATTTCGGTAACTGCAAAGAACCCACATAATCTTGCAGTGTTTCGCGAATGCTATCGGGGTCTACCGCCGAACTCAATTCACGGCGGACAGCGGCCACCGATGCCTCTACAGTATTGACCATTTGGTCGCTGGCCATCTTGCCGCCGATCGCAGCACCAGCAGTACCCATGACGCCTTGAATGCCAGAAAAAGCAGTTTTTATCAAGGAACCGATCATAGAACCGACGGCGCTAGAACCGAGCCACACCAGCGTTAAAAAGTACGCAGCCCAGATGACCACACCAATAATTGCCGCTCCGTCTACGCTGGCAATTGAAGTTAGTTTGACTGCCAAAAAACAAGCCAAAAATAAAGCCAGGTTAACCGTGACTAAAATCCAACCCCCGACTAAACCTTCGATTTTCCGAACTTTCTTGCCTAAACTTTCGGACTCATCATCATCATCGTCATCGTCGGGTAAAGCCTCGTCCCAATTTGATATCTTGGCGGCGATCGAGAAATTTGTTAACAGGAATTGGAAGCCGAAAGCCATAATGACTCCGGCGATTAATGCCACGAAAAACTGAGGGCTTAAAAACATCAGCCCTCCGATATCGGGGTGGTCAAATGGCACATCTATTTCTACTGGCATTTGTACTGGCGTTTGTACTGGCATTTGTACTGGCATTTGGCCCCTATCGAGTTTTGGAGTGTACAGCGACATTAATAACTCGCTTTGAAACATAATTTACCTCCTTAATTTTTATGCCTAACTCGGCATAGCGAAAATTGCCCCCAACTTTTTTCTAGGGGTGTTTGTAATCTTTAGATGAGGTTTTGTTTGGGTTCGGCTTTATCTTACGGAAGCCCTTATTAGTGACATTGGGATGAGTGGTAAATCAGTTCTATAGTGATCTCATCCTTACTGCTTATTATGGCTCTGGAAGCTAAAAAATAAATCCGTCTAAAGTCAGAAATTACTTTTTAAGGGATTGGTAGCAGCAGAGTTCGCATAAAACTGGCAAGTTTGAGGCGGGGGCAATCCCCACCAATTATCAATAGTAGTAAAGTGCGATGTGATACACTCTACATATCGTAGAGTGCGCTACCGAGTTAGGATTCCGTTGGATTTTCAGGCTCAAAACGAGCGAGTAATTGCGATCGATCGAGATCCATACTCAGTCGCGTGATTTCCAGAGGTTCTAGTTGAATCAAAGGCTCGATTATTTGGGCTAATTCTTCATCAATTTCGCCAAATCTTACTTGTAATATACTCTCAAGAATCTCGCGTTTGCTTTGCTGAATACATTGCTAGATACCTTGCTGAATACCTTGCTCGATACCTTGCTGAATACCTGGCTCGATACCTTGCTGAGTTGCTTCTTCAAGTCGTTGTAAATAGAGTGGTGACAGTTCCATAATTAACTCCCGATTTTCTCGATATATAATAAATAGTAAAGTGATATTTAGCGCCCCCTACATATCGTAGAGCGCGCTGCTGAGTTAGGATTCCGGTTGGTTTTTCGACGCATCGAAACGAGCTAGTAATTCAGAGCGATCGAGCTGCCTAATTAGTCGCGTGCGATCGAGGGGTTCTAGCTGAATCAAAGGCTCGATTATTTGGACTAATTCTTCATCAATCTCGCCAAATTTTAGTTGTAGGAGACTCTCAACCATCAGGCGTTGAGCGCGCTGCATAGCTTGCTGCATACCTTGCTGAATACCTTGCTGAATACCTTGCTGGATACCTTGCTGGATACCTTGCTGGATACCGCGCTGAGTTGCATCTTCCAACCGTTGCAAGTAGAGGGGTGACAGTTCCATAATTAACTCCCGATCTTCTCGATCTATGTCTTGACGTACTTCTAATATCGTTCGCAAGTTGTACAACAATTCTAACGCATTCAACCGAAAGACATTATCTGAGGGTAACTCTCTCAATTCGGCAATAGCTTGCTTCTGCACGTTTCCCTTCCCTAAAACTCTCAGCCACAGGGTTTCTGGAGTCCGGGGGAGTTGGTGAATGGCAATAATCGCTGCTTTCAGAGACGCACCCATAAAATAAACTCCACTTACCCAATTTTCCGGTTCGGGAATCGCTCGAAATCCAGCTAATATCGTGTCGGAAACAGTCGGCGACAGTATCCAAAGTTGGGGCAAGTCTGCCTCTGCAATCCGGGTATTTTCTCTAACTGCCGCGCGTTCAAATTCGCCGTGGATATCGAAGAGTTTGCCCAGACAACTGCGAATTTCTCCGATTTGGACGGGGCTGCGGAAGGGTTCAAATACAGCGGGTTTTACTGCAATTTGACCCAAAATGCCGAGGGCGGTTGCTTCGACTTCCGGTTCTGCTTTCGGGGAAAATAAAACGTCAACCTGCCTTACTTCTCCAGCAACATCCCGGCTGGTTTCTACATTACCGAGAGGGGTTAATAGTTCTTTCAAATACTGTTTAGCAAATTGGTCGTGAATAAATCTGGTCATGCGATTTTAGATTTTAGAGTTGGAATTAGTTACTGGATATGGGTTTGGCGCTTGCCTCAAGTTGCATTGTTTTTTGAATCCGGTCATTAGAATGTAATTGCGCGTCATTCAACAAACATGATATCAGGTGCGCCGCAGCGTACCCTACGATTTTTTGCCGCAGCATTTACCCTCACAGTTGCGAATGCTGCGAATACAGCCGTACTCCTCGAAACGTTGACTGTGTTTGCGAACAGTAGGATAGGCCAGTAAATATAAGGGAATTCCGATTAGTTTGTAAAGCAATCGACCAGCAGCATGAACAATATCCCAAATTTCACTTAAATTAGGTTCTCGAACAAATTCTCCTATTTCATCTTTTAAGGCAACCCATTGAGATTGCACAGTAGGAGAGTGACAATTATCAAAGACTGCCATACCTTTTTCGTAGTTTTGCCAAATTTTATTCATATATTTAATCAAATCGGGCTTAGTTCTGATAATATCAGAAGTTGATCTAAAATTACACTCATCCGGTATTTTAAGGAAATCAGCCATGCGACTATCTCAAATGCTTTTTGTTACCCTGCGCGAAGACCCGGCAGAAGCAGAAATTCCTAGCCACAAACTATTACTCCGTGCCGGATACATCCGGCGCATCGGTAGCGGAATTTACGCTTATCTACCTTTAATGTGGCGAGTTCTCAAAAAAGTATCTCAAATTGTGCGCGAAGAAATGGACGCTACCGGCGCTCAAGAATGTCTCCTCCCGCAATTGCAACCGGCTGATTTGTGGCGAGAATCTGGTCGCTGGGACACCTACACTCAAGCTGAAGGTATTATGTTTGCCATGACAGACAGGCAGCAGCGAGAATTGGGACTGGGCCCAACTCACGAAGAAGTAATTACTACAATTGCTAAAGATATGATTCGTTCCTATCGGCAATTGCCTGTACATCTTTATCAAATCCAAACTAAGTTTCGCGATGAAATTCGCCCGCGTTTTGGGTTAATGCGCGGTCGCGAATTCATTATGAAAGATGGCTATTCTTTCCACACTAACGAAGAAAGTTTGAAAAAAACTTATCAGGATATGGCTCAAGCTTATAGCAATATGCTGCGCCGATCGGGCTTGCAATTCCGAGCAGTAGATGCTGATTCTGGAGCAATTGGCGGCTCTGGTTCTCAAGAGTTTATGGTGTTGGCCGAAGCGGGAGAAGATGAAGTTCTTTATACTGAAGATGGTCAGTATGCAGCTAATGTGGAAAAGGCTGTATCGATGCCTGCTGATGCCGAACCGTCGCCCTTTGCAACGTTTGAAAAGCGGGAAACGCCGGGAACTGAAACAATTGATAAACTTTGCAAATTTTTGAAATGTTCTCCGACGCAAGTTGTCAAAAATGTGCTTTACCAAGCTGTTTACGACAATGGGATCACAGTCTTGGTATTGGTAAGCATTCGTGGCGACCAAGATGTGAATCAGGTAAAGTTGCTGAATGAGTTGACGAAGTTAGCGGGCAATTATCAAGCTAAAACTGTTTTATTTTTGACTGTCCCCGATGCGGAAGCTCAGCGGAAATGGGCTGCTAAATCTTTACCTCTGGGTTATATGGCTCCCGATGTTGCTGATGATTATATCGCTGGGAGCAAGGAGGTAAACTCTAAGTTTTTGCGTTTGGTCGATCGCACCGCAGTTGACCTGACAAACTTTGTCACTGGTTCAAACGAATCAGGATACCACGTTGTCGGGGCTAATTGGGATAAAGAATTTCCGCTACCAGCAACGGTTGTAGGCGTCAGAACAGCCAAAAAGGGCGATCGGGCAGTGCACAACCCCGAACAAACCTTGCAAAGCGCCAGAGGCATCGAAGTCGGTCACATCTTCCAATTAGGAACCAAATACTCCCAAGCAATGGGCGCTACCTACACCAGCGAACAAGGCGAAGAAATGCCCTTTGTTATGGGCTGCTACGGCGTCGGCGTGTCGCGGCTAGCTCAATCGGCCGTAGAACAATCCTACGACAAAGACGGGATAATTTGGCCAGTGGCGATCGCCCCGTATCACGCCATCATTAGCATCCCCAATATTTCCGACGCCCAACAAGTAGAAGTCGCCGAAAAACTCTATGCAGAACTCAACCAATCTGGCATTGAAACCCTACTAGATGACCGCGACGAACGAGCCGGAGTTAAATTCAAAGATGCTGATTTAATCGGCATTCCCTATCGGATTGTTCCGGGCCGTTCGCTGAAAGCAGGAAAAGTTGAAGTTGTGGAAAGAGCCACTCACAAATCACATGAAATTCTCATTGATGAAGTAAATTCTACTTTAAAACAGTGGATTGAAGCCGCCATCAACTAAGCCTTTATAATTGGTAAGGTGCGCGCACCGCCCACCTACATTTAGGCTCGCAATGTGCCCGGTGTACACCCTACATTGCGAGCCTCTTGGGAGCATCACACTTTTTCAGCCCAGCTAGAAATTGGAGTTGGGAGGCAGGAGACAGGAGGCAGGAGGCAAAATGCAGGAGGAAAGAGGAAAAAAGAAGGAGCCACAAGAAGTGTTTTGGGAGCATCTCAATGAAAGCAGCAAAGCTCGAAATTGGAATTAGGAGTCAGGAGTCAGGAGCCAGGAGAAAAGAGTCAGAAGGAAGAAGAAAGAAGTGTTTTTGCAAATATGAGATGCTCCCAGTGTTTTTACAAATATGAGATGCTCTTCCCTCTTCCTTCTTCTCTCTTCCTTCTTCCTTCTTCTCTCTTCCTTCTTCCTTCTTCCTTCTTCCCTCTTCCCTCTTCCCTCTTCCTTCTTCCTGACATCCGTTACATCCGTTACAGAATCCGTTGCCGAACTTCCCTCTTCTTTGAGATGTGAAATTCCCTAAAACTTAAAACTCGGTATGAATCTGAACCTAAATCAGTTTCTGCGATTCCCTCAATCCCGAATTGGGCGGTACTTAGCTCAAGTAACTGTCGTTGCTGTCGCTTACGCCGTGGGAGCGAGGCTAGCAATTTCAATTCAAGGTGTTAGCCCCTTTGCGGCCTCGGTGTGGCCACCCGCAGGAATTGCACAAGCTGGACTTTTATTGTTTGGGAGAAAAGTCTGGCCTGCCATAGTTTTGGGTACATTTCTGCTAAATTTGGTTAACCCAAATGAACAGATATTCGCGGTTTGGCTGGGAGGAAACGCCGGGGCAATTCTGCAAGCTGTTTTTGCAGTAACTGCCCTGCGCTGGATGGGGTTTCGTCCATCTCTCGCTCGATTGAAAGATGTAGTTAATTTAATCTTGTTTGGCGGTCTAATTTCTACTCAAATCAGTTGCACGATTGGCGCGTTTTCCCTATATTTTGCGGGCAAAGTAGATTGGACAGAATATTTGTCGGTTCGATGGAATTGGTGGTTGGGAGACACAATGGGAGTTTTAATTTTAACTCCCTTAATCCTAATATTTTTTCGCCCTAAAGTAACCGCCGATCGTTTAAAAAGACAAACAGGCCACCAGCAAAGATATTTAATTTGGCGGGCAGTATGGTTATTATTATTAATTGGGGTGAGCTGGATTGTCTTTGTGTCGAAAAATGAAGCTTCTATTTCTAGTTATCCCCTGGAATATTTGCCGTTTCCTTTCATAATTTGGTCGGCGCTCCAATTCGGTCAACGAGCCGCTGTCCTAGCCTCGTTCATTGTCTCAAGCATCGCAATTATGGGCAGTTCTCAGGGAGGGGGGCCGTTCATAGCCAAAGCCGAAAATATCACTCAGGCTATCTTATTTTTGCAAGCTTTTATGGCTGTAGTTACAATTACCTCGCTGTTATTGGCAGCGACGGTAGCTGAACGCGCTGAGGCAGAAAATTCCCTGCGAGAAAGCGAAATTAAATATCGAGAATTGGTGGAAAATGCTAGCAGCATTATTATGAAATTGGATGCTGACGGCTATATTACTTTTTTTAACGAATTTGCCGAAATATTCTTTGGCTACACTCAGGAAGAAATCCTGGGTAAAAATGCAATGGGAACAATTCTTCCGCAGACAGACATCGAAGGGAATAACTTACAGTTGGTTTATCATGAAATTTTACAAAATCCCGATCGCTTTACCAGCTATGAAAATGAAAATATCCGGCGCAGTGGCGATCGCGTTTGGGTATCTTGGGCAAATAAACCGCTGGTTGGTTCAGCGGGAGAAATCCTGGGAATCCTCTGCATCGGCACAGATATCACCGCTCGCCGAAAAGCTGAAATAGCGCTGCAAAAGCTGAATGAAAAGCTGGAAATCCGAGTTGAAGAGCGGACAAATGCCCTGAAACAAAGCGAACTTCAGCTACAGAAACAGAAATCGGCATTAATTGATTTAGCCAAAAATAAAGCGCTGAATCAAGGCGACTTAACAAAAGCGCTTCAACAAATAACTGAAACTGCTAGCCGTACTCTGGAAGTTGCCCGATCGAGCGTCTGGCTGTACGATCGCACAAAATCCAAGATCGAGTGCCTGGATTTGTTCGATCGCGCTGTCAACCAGCACTCAGACGGTTTGGAATTAGCAGAAGCAGACTATCCTGTCTATTTCCAAGCACTGCGAGAAGAACGCGCAATTGCTGCCTTTGACGCCCAAAACGATTTTAGAACTAGAGAATTTGCGGAATCTTACCTAATTCCGTGCGGCATCACTTCCATGCTAGATACGCCGATTCAAATAGGCGGAGAAACAGCAGGAGTCCTCTGTTTAGAACACGTAGGAATGCCCCGCTATTGGACGATTGAAGAACAAAGTTTCGCTGTTTCTCTAGCAGACTCTGTAACTTTCGCAGTGGAAGCGCGAGAACGCCAGCGCGCTGAAGAAGCGCTGCGACAAGCTGAGGCAAAATACCGCAGCATTTTTGAAAATGCGATCGTCGGCATCTTTCAAACTACTCCCGATGGGGAATATCTCAGCGTGAACCCTGCTTTAATTCGTATTTACGGTTATAGTTCCTTTGAAGAGTTGAAGGCAAATTTAACTAATATTAACCGCCAGCTATATGTATGCCCCCAACGCCGAGCCGAAGTCATTAATTTAATGCGAAAAAACGGCAACGTATCAGATTTTGAATCTCAGGTTTACCGCCAAGATGGCAGTATAATTTGGATTGCGGAGAATGCTTATACTGTCTGCGACGGACATGGAAATTTGCTTTATTACGAAGGTACTGTTCAAGATATCACAACTCGCAAACAAGCTGAGGCAGCTTTGCGCTTAGAACAAGAAAAATCAGACCGTCTCCTGCTCAACGTTTTACCGCAAGCGATCGCCGATAGATTAAAACAAGACCAAAGCATCATCGCCGATACTTTTTCCGAAGTAACAGTATTGTTTGCAGATATAGTCGGTTTTACCCAAATTAGTTCCCAAATTTCTCCACCGGAATTAGTTTCCTTGCTTAACGATATTTTTTCCACCTTCGATCGCCTAGCAGAAAAGCACGGATTGGAGAAAATTAAGACCATTGGCGACGCTTACATGGTAGTAGGAGGATTGCCAATGCCCCGCAGCGATCATGCAGAGGCGATCGCACAAATGGCCCTTGATATGCAGCAGGCAATTATTGACTTCAGCAATACCCACAATCAAGATTTCAGCATCAGAATCGGCATCAACAGCGGCCCGGTTGTCGCCGGAGTAATCGGTATTAAAAAATTTATTTACGATTTATGGGGAGACACCGTTAACACCGCTTCCCGCATGGAATCCCACGGCTTGCCGGGGTGCATTCAAGTCACGTCTGCAATTTATGATATATTGCAGGACAAGTATGTATTTGAAAGTCGCGGCGCGATCGAAGTTAAAGGCAAAGGCGAGATGAACACTTATTTTCTTACAGGCATCAAGTTATAGCATCAGGAAGAATGAAGAAGGAAGAAGTAATATAAGAAGTCATGTTTCTGAATTAAGCATTTCCTAATCTTCGGGCGCGGTTGCTATAGTTAGTTAAAAATATAACACTCAGTATGATTCCCCAAAAAAATCAGTTTCTGCGATTTCCTCAATCTCGAACTTGGCAATACTTAGCACGAGTAGCTGCCATTGCTTTTGCTTACGCTGTGGGAGCAAAAATAGCTGTTTCAATCCCAGGCGTAAATACGTATAGTATTCCAGTGCCGTGTGGCTATCTAGGTAAAAGCTGCTGAAAGTAAAAATCGAGTATAAATACGGATGCAAGTTTCAGTATCTGCGTGTAATAATGAGGTTAACTAAAATTATTAAATTAAAGAGGAGTTCTACGATGTTTCAGAAATCTTTCCGTAACCTCATGGTGGCGGCTGCCCTATCGCTACCAGTAGTTTCATTAAACGTCCCGAGCGCTCTAGCCGACCAGCGAGATTTCACCATTGTAAACAGGAGCGGTCGTGTAATTCACGAACTTTACGTAGCACCTTCCGGTCACGATAACTGGGGGAAAGATATCCTAGGGGATGGGATCCTAAACAGCGGGAGACAAAGACTTATAACTTTTAAAAGCACTTCCTCAAACTGTCTCTATGACATCAGCGTTGTCTTCGCCGATGAAACAGAACAGGACGAGAGGCAGATAAATCTGTGCGAGATTGAGACCTATACTGTTCGGTAATAAACAATAAGTAAGCTCGGTTCAAATAGCCAGTTGGCGTAAGCCCGTGAGTTGAGCCACTCTCCGACCGTCGGTTCCCGTACTGGTGCGTTCCGCAGTTGCTCACTCAGCATTGGCGGCTACAAGCTGCTGGCGCAGTTCCTCAATTTCAGCCGAGGTTTCGCAACTGCGCGTGTTCGCCTCAGATCCTGACTGGATAGTCATTCCATAGATTCAGATTCACTGCTTCCTGCTTCAATTGGCTCCGGTAGGTATAACCTCGCCTCGCCAGCATCATACTCAAACAGTTCAGCATAACGCCCCCAATCTACGGCGGTGGCAAACTGTCGTTCGGCTTCTTCATGCGGATAGTATTCATCCAATAAATCGATGAAGAAATCGGCTCGCATTGCCCGATTGCGTTTTTCTCGTAGCGTCTGTACCATGCTGACCAACACTGGCACATTTTTCATTACTTGGGGTATAGCCGAGATACGCGCAAAATAGGACATGACGTAAAGTTTTGTAAATATAAGACAAAATGACTTGAAGTAGCAAAGCCTGAAATGTTTAGCAGTAAAAGATTGCCGCTTTTTGGGTCTGTACGAGGGCAGAGTATAATTACTACTCTGCTTTCTCAAACTTGGTTGAATAGTCAGCTTATTTAGGATGCTTTTGTGCTTGCAAGCTTCCTCGAAAGCTATGTAGGGACTTATTTGTTACGTTTCTTAATCTCGCATCCTATTTTGCGCGTATCTCGACTTTACCCCAATATTGCTCTCAATGGGATTGAGGAAATACAGCGAAATTAAGTATCGGGAATTAGTGGAAAATGCTAACAGCATTATTTTAAAAATAGATACGGAAGGAAATATTACTTTTTTTAACGAATTTGCACAGAATTTTTTTGGTTACGATGAAAAAGAGATTATTGGCAAAAACGCCGTGGGAACAATCATTCCCCAGAGAGATACAAGAGGAAATGACTTGGCAGCCAAGTTGAGAGATATTTTGGAAAACCCAGAACAATATACGCGGAATGAAAATGAAAGTATCCGGCGCAGCGGCGAGCGGGTTTGGGTATCCTGGGCAAATAAACCGCTGTTTGACGCGGCAGGAAAGTTCGCGGGAATGCTGGCAATCGGTACGGATATCACAGACCGCAGGCGGGCTGAAATGGCGCTTTACAAGCTGAATGAAGAGTTAGAATTTCGAGTGAAAGAACGAACTAATGCTCTGAATGATACTTTAAGTGCACTGCGAGTTCAACAGGAACAATCAGAACGCTTGTTGTTGAATATTTTGCCTGAAGAAATAGCAAATCGGTTGAAGCGAGGAGACAGTACGATCGCAGATACTTTTGCTGACGTTACTGTCTTGTTTGCGGACATAGTAGGCTTTACTCAGCTCAGTTCGCTAGTTTCTCCAACGCAATTAGTAGCCTTGCTGAATGACATCTTTTCGACATTTGACAACCTAGCAGAAAGGCACGGTTTGGAAAAAATTAAGACGATTGGCGACGCTTACATGGTAGTAGGAGGGCTGCCAATTCCTCGCCCGGATCACGCAGAAGCGATCGCAGAAATGGCGATCGATATGCTGCAGGCAATTACTGACTTTAGCAAGATCCACAATCAAGATTTCAGCATCAGAATCGGCATCAACACTGGCCCGGTTGTTGCCGGAGTTATTGGAATTAAAAAATTTATTTACGATTTGTGGGGAGACACCGTTAACACTGCTTCCCGCATGGAATCTCACGGCAAGCCAGGGAGTATTCAGGTAACAGAAACAACTTATCAGGAATTGCGAGAAAAGTATTTCTTTGAAAACCGCGGCGCGATCGAAGTTAAAGGCAAAGGCCAGATGACTACTTATTTACTGCAAGGCAGAAAATTGCTCTAGTAAAGGTTTTTCTCTAAAAGTAAGGGCGATCGCACTCTCAAGCGTGCGATCGCCCTTACTTTTACACTAGCCAAGTTTTTTAAAGCTTGTACAGGTTAATTCCAGCTTCCTTCGCCATGATTTCCAAACCCTTGTGTTGCAAGGTTTTAATTGCCTTTGTAGAAAGGTGCAATCTTACCCAGCGCTTCTCCTGCGGCCACCAAACCCGCTTCCACTGCAAATTTGCGTCTTGCAATTTGTGAGTGCGGTGGTGCGAGTGAGAAACTGCAAAACCGTTATTAGCCTTCTTCCCCGTTAGCTGACATTTCCGTGACATACTTCCCTCCAGATTACCGTTTTTTGCGTGCAGCATTTCATTATACCCGAAGGAAGAAGGAAGAAGGAAGAAGGAAGAAGGAAGAAGGCTTGACTTATCCCTTTACCAATAGAAATAAACTCTTGCTCCCCCCCTTAGCAAGGGCAGGGCGGTTTCATTCTCACCAAAATCAGGCTTTTGTAGGGGCGGTGCCCCCGTGCCCGCCCCCACCCACAGACGATTTCACAGGCGTTTGGGACATGGGGGCAACCACGGGGGGATTGCCCCTACAAGAGAATGAAACAGCCCCCCCTTAGCAAGGGGGGGGTTGGGGGGGTTATTACATGGCACGTTCAGTCAATTTTGTCAAGACTTGATTTGATCGCTCGACAAAATCCTTCATCCCTTCAGCATCGAAACCCTTCTGGGCCATCAAAGCCAAGTCGTAAACGTGGTGACAAATCATACTCGCCAACTGGGCCGACGGAGACTCGCCGCCGCCTTGAATAATCGCACCCTGACTCAAACTCGCCAGATTTTGAATCAGCGGGTGAGACGTATTCACCAGCAAAACGTGGTCTTCGGGGAATTCGGCCGCTTGCTGCCGCAAAAGCGCCGTCATATCCCGCATCCGGCGCAAAGCTTCCGGCAAAAGTACGATCGCAGGTGGCGTCGCCTCCGCAGAGTCAGACTTCAAAGCTTCTGTGCGAATGTTCACTTTCGGCTTGTTGAGAGCTTTTTGGAACATTTCTTGAACTTGTTCGCTGCGAGTTTTATTCGTCGCCGGATCGACAATTTCCGCTTCTTTCTCTTTGTCAATTAGCGTTTCGTCGATGTCGGAATCAACCCGCGAGAATTTGACATCTAAGTGTTCTCGTTCCAAGAAACTAATGAAGTGCGTGTCGATGAAAGAATCCATAAACAGCACTTCTAAACCTTGGCTTTTGTGCATTGCCACATAAGTTGCTTGAGACGCCGGATCTGTACAATAAAACACCCGATTTTCGTGGCGTTTTTGATTGCGTTCCAAATACTCTTTCAGAGTCGTGTAAGGCTGCGTCGAAGTAGAATTTTCCGACTTCGGAGTGACATCTTGCCACAAATCTCCTTCCTCAGTTTGCACCTGAACTTCGGGCGTTACAGTTTCTGGCTTCTCCGCTGTTGGTTCGTAGGTGCTGCGGTAGATTAAAATATCTTCGACTTGCTTTTTGAACTTGTCATCGTTGAGAGTTCCAAACTTGACAAAAGTGCCGATATCTTGCCAGCAGCGGATGTATTCGTCACGGTCGTCGCGGTAGAGCTCTTTCAGGCGATCGCCCACTTTTTTCGCAATATAATCAGCAATTCTCCTGACTGTGCGATTGCTTTGCAAAGAACTGCGAGAAACGTTCAGCGGAATATCGGTACTGTCAATAACTCCCCGCAGCGGCATCAAGAATTTCGGGATAATTTCTTCGCAGTGGTCGCTGACAAAAACCTGGTTGCAGAATAGCTTGATATTGCCTTGGGTAACATCGACATCCGGGCGCAGTTTTGGAAAGTAAAGAATGCCGTTGACAATAAAAGGATAATCTGTATTCAGGTGTACCCACAACAGAGGCTCGTCTTGGAACGGGTAAAGGTAGCGGTACAGTTCTAAATAATCTTCTTTTTGCAAATTGCTGGCTGATTCCCGCCAAATTGCTTTGTGCTTGTTGAGTTCCTCTCCCTCAAATTTGATGGGAACTGGCATGAAATCGCAGTAAGTTTTGATTAACTGCTTAATGCGGCTGGGTTCTACATATTCTTGTTCTTCATCTTGGAGGGTAAGAGTAATAGTAGTGCCGCGTTCGGTGCGGGAAGATTCTGATAGTTCAAAAGCGGGAGAACCGTCGCAAGACCAGTGTACTGCTTGGGAGCCTTCTTGGTAAGAAAGAGTATCAATGTCTACTTTCTTCGCCACCATGAAAGAAGAGTAGAAACCCAGACCGAAGTGACCGATAATTGCGTCCTCGCCGCTGCCTTGGTATTTTTCAATAAATTCTTCGGCGCTGGAGAAAGCGACTTGGTTGATGTATTTTTTTACCTCATCGGCGGTCATGCCGATGCCGTTATCGGAAATTGAGAGGGTTTTGTTTTCTGTGTCGATCGCTATGTTGATTTGCGGTTCGCCCATGTCGCCACTGTATTCGCCGGAACGAGAAACCATTTTGAGTTTGGCAATGGCATCGACGGCGTTAGAAATTAGTTCCCGCAAGAAGACTTCGTGGTCAGTGTATAGCGACTTCTTGATAATCGGGAAAATATTTTCGGTATGGATTGAAATTGTTCCCTGTTCTAAAACTGTCATAATTTTCCGCTAGGTATTTGTCGGTAATGAACCGTGATTAGTCATTGTCATTGGTCATTGGTCATTAGTTATTAATTGTTAGTCGAGCTTAATTTTCCTGTTATACGTTGTTAGCTGCTAACTACTAACTACTAACTACTAACTACTAACTACTAACTACTGACTACTGACTACTGACTACTGACTGAGGACTAATGACTATTTAATGATTTTCGGCTATCGTGCTACCTTCTGCAAAAGGGATTACCCTAAAAAGATGATTCGGTTTCCCTCACCATAATTGAGCGAGAAGCCAATGGCTTACATCATGGGGAGGAACGCGGCGGCGGTTTCAACCGCCCTCAATATGCTAGAATTAAATTGCAAGTAAGAACAACCATCTACGTGAAGAAGTGTTTTATTAAGGAGAAACCCCGCTCGTTATCTCGTCTCGGCATGACCGTAGCCTGGGTAAACAAGTAATGGTGAACATGGAGCGTACCTATCTGGCCTTGTGATGGACTCCGAAAGTAAAACAAAAGTAAGCGCAATTGCAATACCTCTGGTAATGGTAGTTGTTTTGAGCGTGTAGAGGTGATTTGTCAGCACCTGTAAGACCTCCATTATAGTCTTATGAATCCCCGTCTATGAAAGGGCTGGGGAGATGTCAAATAGTAGCTCACAAAGGCAACTGCAGGAGAAAGGTGCTGCCGGAACCCAATTCGCTGCGGGCGCTGAGGCTGCCGCGGTGTGCCCGGGCGATGGTTTGGGCGATCGCCAATCCCAGTCCCGAACCGCCGGTATGGCGCGATCGATCGCTGTTGACTCGGTAGAATCGATCGAATATTCGCTCTAAATCTGCCGCCGCTATCCCAATACCGGTATCTTGCACCTGAACAATCGCCTCCTGGTGGCTGCAATCTAAAATAACTGTTACTTTTCCCCCAGGCGGAGTGTATTGAATGGCATTAACAATTAAATTAGCAACTAAGCGATAAAGTTGGTCGGAATTGCCGACCACATTTAATTGCTGTTGCACTCGCACGGACGATGTGAGGGCTACCTTAGAAGCGATCGCCAAAGCTGCCAATTCCTCTACTAAATCGCTAACAAGGTCATTCAAACAACACAATTGAGGGCGATCGCGTATCGCTTGATTATCCATGCGAGCCAGTAGCAGCAAATCAGCCACTAACTGAGTCAATCTGCGGTTTTGGCGCTCTACAGTTCGCAAAATTTCCCGCGCTTCTTTTTCATCCAATTGAGGCATCAACAGTGCTGATTCTACTGTCGCCTGCGAAGCCGCTAAAGGTGTCCGTAATTCGTGAGCAGCATCCGCTGTAAACTGTTGAATTTGTCGGTAGGAAGCATAAATCGGTTTCATGGCTAATCCTGCCAGCCACCAACTAGAAAAGCCTACTAAAATTAATGCTGTCGGCAATCCCAACTTTAAAATTAATTTGACTGTACTGAGATAATCGTTGAAGTCTTCCAAGCTCCGCCCCACTTGAAAATATCCCCAATTTTCCTGAGTATTGGTGTGCAGCACTACAGAAATTTGGTGATAAATATTGCCTTGGCTGTCAGTGATTGTTTGCCAATGTTGTGAGTTAAAGGTCGGTGGCAATTCTTCGGGATAAGCGCCTGCTGTAGCAATCAAATTTCCTGAATTATCAAATAAACGGATATAGTAAAAGCTTTGGTTGATAGCGCTTAAAATATGGCGATCGGGCAACTGTTCTTTATCTTTAATGCCGTTAACTCCAATTACGCGGAGGTTTGGCAAAAGTTCATTGACTATTGGTTCTAAGCGTCCGGGCTGCTGCAATTTGGTTTCTAGGCTGTCGTGTAGCGTCCCAGCTACTGATTCTAATTCGCGGTCTATGGCTACCCAGTGAGCGTGGGCGATCGCCTCGTATACGCCCAATCCCAGCAAGCTTAAAATCAAACCCATTACTGCTGCATAGGAAAGGGCTAATTGCCAGCGAGTTCGGTTAAATAGTTTATTTTGATTCATTTTTATAACTTAAGCTGTCAGTCAAACAGTCCGCCAGGGAATGAATTCCCTGGCTAATAGTTAAAGTCCTCTAAAGAGGACTAAGGAATGAGAATTAAATAACTTAGAATTTTGATGGTTCTTGTGGGATGGGCGTCCCGCCCGCCCTTTCTGGACGGGCGGGACGCCCATCCCACAAACTTGTGTAAATTATTTAATTCGCGATCCTAAAGAACTCATTAGTCCTCTTTAGAGGACTTTAGCTTTGAGGCAGGGAATTCATTCCCTGGCGGACTATCGGTTTTACTTTAATTTTTCATCCGGTATCCGACGCCGTGTACAGTTTCAATTAAATTCGCGCAGCCAACTGATTCGAGTTTGCGCCGCAGCAAGCGCACTTGAGCGGCTACTACATTGCTAAAAGTATCTGCACTTGCTTCCCATATCTGATTCCGAATTTGGTCGGTGGTGACAATTTGGTTCGGATGTTTCATAAAATATTCTAACAGTTGAAATTCTTTGTTTGTCAGCGAAATTATCTGGTTTTTGCCGTGGGTATCGAGATGACAAGCAGTGCGATTTCCGCAGTCGAGAACGAGATTTCCTACTTGTAGCTGTTGGGGCTGAATTTGGGGCGATCGCCTCTGCAATGCCCGCAACCTTGCTAACAGTTCCGCCATCCCGAACGGCTTGACTAAATAATCGTCAGCCCCGGCATCTAGTCCCGCAACTTTATCTTCCATTCGGTCTTTTGCTGTCAGCATCAAAACGGGCAGTGCGCTATGTTTGGCACGCAATCTCCGCAGCAGTTCCAATCCTGACAATCCTGGTAGCAACCAGTCAAAAATAGCGAGGGTGTATTGCGTCCACTGGCTGTCTAAATATTCCCAAGCTTCATTGCCATCTAGGGCCCAATCAACTATATATTTTTCCTGCTTTAAGGTTCGCTCGATCGCTTTCCCTAAATCGGGCTCATCTTCAACTAGCAAAACTCTCATAACTCTAATTTATAGCGGTAAATCCTTATACATTGTTAGCGATCGGCAGCATCTACCCCAACATCTAACCTCACATACTGAGATGAAATCAGCATGAAATTTTCTAATTTCGCAGAAAAAGATGATAGTTGACAATTATTGACAACAAGCTGGAAATGTCTTATACTCAAACGCAATCAAATTTTTGAGAATTTTTATCAATAAGTATGACAGATTTATCCGATCGTCCCCCCATGAAAAAGCCGGGGCGCTGGAGTCGTCGCCAACTGCTACAGCTAGGAATAGCTGGGGCTGGGGTAGCGGGCGGCGCGATCGCATTGCAAAATTTGACCCAAAAACGATCGGCATTGGCGAGAGTACCGCCAATGCCCGCAGATGCAGTCACCATCAGCAATATCAACCCCATGCAAATTGCGCGGGATTTTGATTACGGCACGGTGACGCGCGAAAACGGGCGCACGGTACGCGAATTTCGCCTAGAAGCTAATACTTCGATCGTCCAACTTAATAGCGCCGTCACTTTCAACACCTGGAACGTAAATAATCGCGTGCCGGGGCCAACATTGAGGGCAACTGAGGGCGATCGTATCCGCGTCATTTTTTATAACAAAGCGGGGGATTCTCATTCGCTGCACTTTCACGGCGTTCATACCAGCGAAATGGATGGCGTTAAACCAGTGAAACACGGTTCGGTATTTATTTATGAATTTGATGCCAATCCCTACGGAGTGCATCTTTATCACTGCCATATTGAGCCTGTAACTCGTCATATAGGTAAAGGACTCTATGGAATGTTCATCATCGATCCGCCAAAACCCCGCCCTCCCGCCGATGAAATCTTGTTAATCATGGGAGGATACGATGTAAACGACGACAAAAAAAACGAACTATACGCTTTTAACGGGTTGCCCAATTATTACATGAACAACCCGATCCCTATTTACCGAAATCAGCTAATCCGGCTTTACGTTCTCAACATGATTGAGTACGAAGCGGCAGTGACTTTTCACCTGCACGCCAACTTTTTTGACGTATATCGCACAGGAATGACTTTGACTCCCAGTGAAAGAACCGATGTAATCACAATGGGAGTAGCTGAAAGACATATCTTAGAATTTACCTACGGCTACGCTGGAAAATTTATGTTTCATCCCCATCAAGATGCGATCGCCGAAGCAGGCTGCATGGGGGTATTTGAAGTCATCACTTAAACCAATCGCGCTCCCCGATTACAGCGATTAAAGTTAAGAAAGTCTTAAATTATCTACCCAATTTTCTCGCAAATAGGTAGAATGAATAGCTCGCAAATAATTGAGAATCTTTCTTAATAACTTGTGACTCCAAATGCACATCACGTAAAAATTAGCAACAGCCATGTTATCAACTTTTCGTTTATTACTCACATCTTGCACCATTCTTAAGAACAGGCAAGATGCCTGTTCCACAAACAATGACTTTTCTTGTGGGGTGGGCGTCCCCAAGAACAGGCAAGATGCCTGTTCCACAAACAATGACTTTTCTTGTGGGGTGGGCGTCTCGCCCGCCCGTAGCAGGGTTGTTGCAAATGTTGCAAGATATCGTTTATTACCTACAGCCGCTGCTACAGCCATCCTCGTTGCTCTGACCGGTTGCGCTTCCACCCCCACAACCAGCAACACCGACAGCACAGTCTCACCCGTTGCCACAGCCAGTCCCGCCTCCACAAGCGGTCACAGCGGGACTCACAGCGGCAAAGGTGGCATCAACATCAATACTGCCATTCTTTCAGAGTTAGATAAACTCGAAGCCAAGTTAGGAGTACCGGCACTTTCTAACAAAATTCAAGCCAGCCGCCCTTACGGAAAAGTCGAAGAATTGGTCTCTAAAAATGTCATTACTCAAGCCCAATTCGACCAAATCAAAGACTTGGTAACTATTGAAACTGTGGTGCTGACAGGCGAGCCCAAAGATGTAGACTACATGACTAAACTCGGCTTGATGAAAGGGCATCTTTTCGTAGCCCAAGAACTCTTGGATCAAGGCAAACCCGACCAAGCCGAACCGCACATCGGGCATCCAGTCGAAGAAATTTATGCCGATGTGGAAGATCAGCTAAACGAGCGTAAAATTCCCGAATTTAAGACTACTTTAATTAAATTGCAGGATTTAGTTAAAGCAGGTGCAAAAGATCCGGCTCAAGTGAATGCGGAATTTGACACCTCAATGCAAGCTGTTGACGGAGCAATTGCCGCCCTTCCCGAAGCGCAGCGAAAAGATCCGAAATTCGTGCTGCAAGTGATTAACGGCTTGCTGGATACAGCTAATTCCGAATACGGAGCGGCAGTTGCTAACGGCAAAATTTCCGCAATTATTGAATATCAAGATTCGCGGGGTTTTGTCATGTACGCGGAAAGCCTGTACAAAGATATTGCCGAGCAAGTGGCTAAAACCAGCCCGGAAATTGACAAAGCAATTGTTGCCAACATGACTGAACTTAAGGCAAATTGGCCCACTGCGATCGCACCCGCCGCCCCCGTAAAAACCACCGAACAAGTCAACCAGCTAGTTAAAAAAATCGAAAGCGACAGCCAAAAAGTTCTCAAACCCGCCTCTTAAAAACATTACTCTCATCAAGAGCGGTAATTGGTAAATAACCTGCCAATTACCTCGCTCCTTAACCAGTCCCATTCCCACCATAAAAAAATGAATTTTGGCGAAGCATTGCCCACCTTTGTAATTACTCTCCGCGAAGGAGTCGAAGCCGCCTTAGTTGTCGGAATTGTTCTCGCTTGCCTCAAAAAATCAGGCCAAAGTTATTTAAGTCCTTGGGTTTTCGGCGGAGTTGGCGTTGGAATTATTGCCAGCGCTTTGATAGGTGTACTGTTCGGCTGGACTATTCAAATTTTGTCCGCATCCAATCAGCCTTTTGCACCGATTATGGAATCGCTGCTAGAGGCCACCTTTGGGGTTATAGCGATCGCAATGCTGAGCTGGATGCTGATTTGGATGACCAAGCAAGCGCGATTTATGAAAGCCGAAGTCGAAGGCGCTGTGAGTGCCGCCTTAACGCAAAACTCTCATGCCGGTTGGGGCGTATTTAGTTTAGTTTTTATTGCCGTTTTGCGCGAAGGGTTTGAAACTGTTTTGTTTGTCGTCGCCAAGTTTCAACAAGGCATTATTCCGGCGATCGGCGCTTTGGCGGGCATTCTCTCAGCCACCGGACTTGGTGTCCTGCTGTTTAAATGGGGAGTCAAAATTAATATCCGCCTGTTTTTCAAATATATGGGCGTTTTATTGCTCTTCATTGTAGCGGGTTTAGTGGTATCTACTTTGGGATTATTTGACAGCGCGGTGAATATTTTATCGCAAGCAAATCGCGAGTCAGCAGCGCTGTGTTTCTATTACGAAAGATTTACTAAAATCCACTCTTGCATTCTCGGCCCAATGGTCTGGAATACCTCAAAACTGCTTCCAGAAGACAAGTTTCCCGGTTTGCTGTTGAGTGCGTTGTTTGGCTACACGGAGAAGCTTTATGTGGTGCAGGCGATCGCTTATTTCGTCTTTTTAATTACCGTGGGCGGCATCTACTTCCAAAGTCTGGCAGGTCGAGTTTTTTTCCCGTTTAAGAAAACTCAGGTAACGAAATAGGAAATTAAGTGCGATCGAAACGCGATCGGCTTTGTAGTCGAAAAGCAGGAGGCAGTTGTTTGTTGCTCATCACTAATGCGCCCATAAGTTAGAGCGCATTAGGAAATCGGGAGCATCTCAATGAAAGCAGCCAAGCTCGAAATTGGAATTAGGAGTCAGGAGTCAGGAGCCAGGAGAAAAGAGTCAGAAGGAAGAAGAAAGAAGTGTTTTTGCAAATCTGAGATGCTCCCAGGAAATCAGCCATCTATTGATTGAAGGTAAAACGACCGTCAACTTTTTCTCCCTTAATATCCGCTATCACTTTCACTGGATATTGTCCGGCTTCTGTACCTGGAAAAATCCCGTAGTAATGTTTGCCCTCAGCGTCGTATTTGAGTTCCATAGTTTGTAGTTTTCCATTCGCTAACTGCACTTGAGCGATGACTTTGGCGTCGGTAACTGGTTCGCGTTTGTCCCCTTTTTTCAAATAAAGATCTAAGTGAGTTCCGGTTGCTTGTTTCTGAGTTATAAACTCTAAGTAATAAGCTCCAGACTCGACAACTTGACCTCCTTGAGATGTTTTCGTATGCTCTGTTTTAGCTGTTGCTGCCGGGGAAGCATTTGGAGGTGAAGGCTCAGTTTGAGAGGCTGCTGGATTGGATGTCGGGCTGTTATTTGGATCGCTGGCTTTCTCGCCTTGACTGCAAGCTCCCAAAAACAGCAATCCAACACTACCTAGAACAATTAAATTTGACTTAAGCGATTTCATTTGTTTGACTCCTTGCTGACTGACAATAATTGGAAAATATCACACATTAACTACCTTGCCGTCTTCAATAACTGGCTGAGGTTGTTGAGGTCGTAAAAAATGCCCAAATTGAGCATACAAAGCTGGCAAAACTAACAGAGTTAAGGCTGTAGAAGTAAATAACCCTCCTAAAACTACGACTGACAGCGGTTGCAAAATTTCCTTTCCCGCCCCACCTTCAAAGACTAAAGGTGCTAAACCCAAAGCTGAAGTTAAAGCAGTCATCAGGATGGCGTTGAGCCGTTCCATCGAGCCTTTAATAATTGCTTCCTTAAAAGGCATTCCCTCGGCAAATTTAGTGTTGTAGTTGTCTACTAAAAGCAAGCCGTTACGGGTAGCAACGCCGAATAATGTGACAAAGCCAACCAGGGAAGCTACAGAGATGATGCCGCCCGTCAAAGCTACCGCAATTACTCCTCCTACTAATCCGATCGGCAAATTAATCATAATCATAGCAGTTGAAGGAATTGACTTGACGGACAAGTACATCAATACTGTAATTACCAAAAAGGCGATCGCACTAAATATCATAATATTTTGCGAAGCTCTTTGTTCTGCTTCAAATTGACCGCCGTACTGGATAAAATAGCCAAAAGGCAACTGCACCTCTCGTTTTACTTTAGCTTGAATTTCATTCACAACCGATCGCAAATCCCTATTTTTAGCATTAGCCGCTGCCACAATCAACCGGGAAACATTCTCGCGGTTAATCGTATTTGGCCCCGTACCGTATTTAACAGTCGCAACTTGGGCGAGGGGAATCTTGTTGCCGCTGGGAGTATCAACCAACAAATTCTGAATAGTTTCTAGGTTGTTTCTGGCTTCAGGCTGCAACCAAACAACTAAGTCAAAAGTTTGCTGCACCTCCAAAACTTGAGAAACAACTTTGCCGTTTAAAGCTGTCTCAATTATTTCAGAAAGCTCTCCGATTTTCAAACCGTATCTACCCGCAGCTTGACGGTTAAACTTAATTTGAATTTGTGGCACTGGCACCTGCGGTTCGAGTTGCAAATCCACAATTCCCTCAACGGTTTTCATTTGCTCTTCAACTTGGGCACCGATGCGGCGAAGTTGATCCAAATCCGGGCCAAAGATTTTGACAGCAATCTGACTTCTGACACCAGATAAAACCTCATCCATTCGGTGAGAAATAAAACCCCCGATATTTGGTGCAACTCCCGGCAATTTAGCAAATTCCTGCCGCAGCGACTCCAAAGTTTGCGGCCTGTTTTTCATCCCAGTCTCGCTCAAACCGATATCAATGTGAGCTAAATTGACTCCCGCAGCATCCGCATCTCCGGGAGCTCGGCCCGATCGCACTTGCACATATTGAAACCTGCTATCATCCTTAAGAGCATCTTCAATAGCAAAAGCTGCGCTATCTGTTGTCTCCAAAGACACCCCCGGATAAAGCATAATAGTATTCACCAAAGTTTGCTCCTGAAACTCCGGCAAAAACACCCGTCCAAAGGATGGCAAAATAATTAATGTAGCCACCATGCTAGCAGCCGCTAAAGCTAAAATAATCCTCGAATAGCGCATTGACAAATTTATCGAAAAATGATATATGCGCTTGCAAAATCTCGGCAGCCAAGGTTCCGCAGCACTCATGCGTTTGGTAGGCAACAAGATAGCGCAAAGGGCCGGAGATATTAACAGCGATTCCAGACTAGAAATCACAACAACTACCAAATAAGTAATCCCCATCGGCGTAAAAATTCGACCTTCTACACCGGGCAAAGTAAAAATTGGAGAAAAAACAACAATCCCAATAACAGTCGCTCCAATTAACGAATCGCGCACCTCCTGACTGCCATCAAAAATCACATCCATCACCGGGCGCGGATGAAGACAAGACGTATTTTCTCTCAAGTTGCGGTAGGTATTTTCGGCATAGACGATCGCATCGTCGATCGCAGTGCCGATCGCCACCGACAAACCCCCCAAAGTCATCGTATTTAATCCCAGCCCCAGCCAATACATCGCCAGCAGCGCCAACAGCCAAGTCAGAAAGAAATCCAGCAAAACAACCGCCAGAGTGCGCCAATTCATCAAAAACGGGATGAGAATAAGGGTGACAATGATACTGCCTTCAATTAAAGCCGATCGCACATTCTCCACCGAGGAATTGATATACTCTTCCTGTCGAAAAGTCACAGTAACTTTAATATCTTTGGGCAGAGCTTCCTGCACCTCAGCCATTGCTGCCTCAACCGCTTTCGTTACCGTCGGAGTATCAGCAACTGGCTGTCTGTTTACCATCACAATCACAGCTTTTTTGCCGTTAAAACTGCCATCGCCCCGCTTGATTGCAGCACCAATCTTGACATCAGCCACATCACTAATTCTGACGGGCGTTCCGTGGCGAGAGTCGATCGCCGATTGCTGCAAATCTTCCACAGACTCAATCCGCCCCACCCCCCGGATTAAAGTTTCTCGATCCGGCGTAATTAAATACCCCCCCGGCGCGTTAACATTCGCAGCCGCCGCCGCTTCAGCTACTTGCTGCAACGACACATTAAAAGCTTTTAACTTGGCAGGTTCTACTAATACTTGATACTGCCTTTCTTCGCCGCCGTATGCCACCACTTGAGCAACGCCAGTCACAGCTAGAAGGCGATTTGTGACTTGCCAATCAACCAGACGGCGCACTTCCATCAAAGGAGTAGTTTCCGAGGTAAAAGCATAGGTAATAACAGTGCCGACAGGAGAAGTTGTGGGAGAAATTTGCGGTGTTTCTACCCCAGCCGGGAGTTTGCTTTGAGCTTGCTGCAACCGTTCTGTTATCAACTGGCGCGCTTGATAAATTTCAGTTCCCCAATCAAAGATTACCTTAACCGAAGAAAGGCCGACAGCGGAAGACGATCGCACTGCTGTTACCCCAGGAGTTCCGTTAATTGCACTTTCGATCGGTAGTGTTACCAAAGACTCGATTTCTTCCGGCGCGAGCCCCGGTGCTTCCGTCTGAATTTCCACCTGCGGGGGTGCAAAAGGAGGGAAGACATCAAGGGACATTTGGGGGATGATATACAATGTCCAAAGACTAACAATAATGGTGGCGATAACGACTAGCCAGCGGCGGTTAATTACCCATCTAAGAATAGTGCTGAACATTTTATGATTTTATAGAGGCGATGACTACCAGCCACCGTTGGGCGATCGACGTTAAATAGCCATTCAATTTACGTTGACACCCAAAAATGAAATTAGGATGAAATCTTTTAACTTCCAACCTTGATTAATAAGTCATCTAAAATTTCAAATCTCAAATGATATAACCTGTCTTGCTATTTTTGACAATGCACCTTACAATACTTATTATGCAAGCACCAAAACACTACTCGCACGCCCCAATCACCGAAGCCTTGATTGATATACAAGTTAAACTCCCACCAGAAGTTAAACTTGACAATTTGGCGCAGGTGTACTCCAGCATTCAGGCTGAGTATCCTCAGCGTGAAGAGGTGTTACTTTTTCAGGGACAAATGATGGCAGGTGCTAGTGTTGGGGCAACACCAAGCCAATCTCCTATTGGCTATAGAGCCTCCCGCAACGACCAAAAACAAATTCTTCAACTGCGTTTAGATGCTTTCGCATTCAGTCGGCTTGCCCCTTACGACTGTTGGGAAAATTTTCGGGATGAAGCAAAACGACTGTGGAATATCTATCAGTCGCTGATACATCCAGAAGCAATTGTTCGTTTAGCACTCAGGTATATTAACAGGCTAGATATTCCTTTACCGATTGGCGATATCAAAGAGTATTTGAGGACATTTCCGGAAGTTTCCCCTGACTTGCCGCAAGGATTAAGTGGCTACTTTCTGCAGCTACAAATTCCCCAAGAAGACTTGGGAACAATGCTGGTGATCAATCAAGCAATAGTTCCACCTCCCACACCGGCTTTTGTTTCTATAATATTGGACTTAGATCTATTTATGGAAGGAGATATTCCTTCTAATGAAATAGATATTTGGCACATTTTAGAACAAATGCACGAACACAAAAACATAGCTTTTGAAGCTTGTATTACAGAACGCACAAGGGAGTTGATTAACTGATGGCTACAATTACCCCCCTACGTCCTAATGGCGTATCACCATCCTCAAAATTGCTGGTGTTAGAGTCAAAAGCCACAGCTCATTTACAAAGTCCTGAAGGACAAAAACTTGCAGCATTAGTTGATAAAGTGTTGCAGAATTTAATTGTCAAACAATACTTACAAACTCTAGACAGCATTGGCGAAAGAGACTACAATCCAGTACCGCCAAAGCGATCGGAACGAGTAATGATGCGTGCTCAGTTCAAAGGGCGTAAAAAACCTCTGCCGTATATTTTCGATGAAGAATGAGCGTAGAGCCTTTCTGGGTGCAGGTCAATGAATCCACTCTCAGGCAAGGTGATTACCTGCCTGGGTGTCTCGTACCAATACCAGTTTTTGACCCAACAAATTTTGGCAAAAACAGTGAAATTCAAGACGTACAAATAGAAGTTAATGAACTCGATTTAATTGTTCTCACCCAAAGCTGCGATCTGGATAATAAAAAAGTAGCTCAGGTAGTGCTGTGTGCAATTTACCATATTTCAGAATTTGAGGAAAATAACGAAGCATTTAAGAAAAAAGGAAAATGGAATGAAGTTTTAAGAGGGAGAACCGAAGGTTTGCACCTGCTGGCATCACCAACGAACCCAGATAATAACAAAGAAGCACTGGTTGTAAATTTTAGAGATATCCACACCTTGCCTTACGAATATGTGTTGAAACACGCTAGTAATTTAAACGATCGCTGGCGATTAAAATCTCCTTACCTAGAACACTTTTCTCAGGCATTTGCACGTTTATTTATGCGAGTTGGTTTACCATCGGCTATTCCGCCTTTTTAAGTCATTTTATGTAGGTTATAATTGCTAGATTAAACAAAATTCTTAGTTCAAGCTCTTGGCTTCTGTCTCCTGACTTTTAACGCGATGGTTGTCATCCCGCAGTGACAATTCATCTACTGTACTCGCGTTTAATGTCGGTGCAGAGACAGAAAAATTATTGTTTCCAGAATCCGCTGCTAATGCTGGCAATTTGCGCCGATTTCCCCACAACACGCCGGCTGTGAAAGTCAGGGATGCGATCGCAACTCCTCCCCCTATTCCCGCCCACCATAAAGACACGGGTAAATTATTAAAATTAACCTCTGTTACCTTTGGAGTTGCCTTTTTCTTTTCCTCGTCTTTTGAGGGCTTGCTGGGTCCCCGCAAAGATTGTGCGTAAAGTTGAGGTGCTCGCTGCGTTACTATCAAATCTCCCTCGAATAAGCCCCTCTTAACTTCAACTAAATCTCCGGCCGTTTGACCGAGTTCAATTTCAACAGCTTGATAAGCATTGCCATTTTGGACGTAAACGGTTTTTTTACCGCTAACCTCCACTACCGCCGCACTCGGAATTGCTAAAATATTTGTGGCAGTTTTGTCGGTTAAAATCTCCAACTCAGCAAACAGTCCGGGCTTTAATTCACCGTTAATATTATCTAGTTCTGCTTTCACGGGAACAACCCGCGTTTCTCCTGACACGGATGACCCAATTAAGGCGATTTTTCCATTGAAAGTGCGATCGGGTAAATTAGCGACTTTTACCCTGACTTCCTGACCCTGTTTTACTTGATTCAGGTCTTTTTCGTAAATATTGGCTGTGGCAAAAACGCGGCTGTCATTTAACAGACTCATCAACGGTTTTTCAGCGTTTACTGACTCTCCTGGGGTGATTTCGCGATCGGCTACCGTCCCCGAAATCGGAGCAACTACGGTAACGAGTCCTCGATCGTTGGCAACAGTTCCTAATTGTTGGAGTCGCGCTTGATACGCTGCGTCAGCCAAGCGAATGCGCGACTGAGCGACTTCGACGGCAGTTTTGGCGCGTTTGAGTTGGTTCTCGGCTTCTAGGACTTCCCGGCGGCTCTGAGCTCTGGTAAGTTGAGCTTTTGCTTCTGCTACTCTGCCTTGAGATTCCCGCAATTCGCGCATAGGGAGGTCTACTTCGGCTTGTTTAATTTCGGTTTGGGCTTTGATAACTTCTGGACGGCTTTTTGCCTTAGCAACAGCGGCTTGTGCTTCGGCGAAGTGGGCTTGCGATTCCAGCATTGTGCGCCGCGCGATCGCCCCTGATGCCACTAATTCTTTGTCGCGATCGAACTGTTCTTTGGCAACAGTTAATTCTGTTTCTGCCCGTGCTATTTCGGCTTGCGCTATTTCAACTTGACGCTGATAGTTTTCTTTAGCCGCTTGCACAACTGAACGCTTGTTTACTAATTCTTGTTCTTGTTGGTACTGCTTAGTTACCGCTGTCAATTGGGTTTGGGCTTGGGCGATTTCTGCTGCGGATATTTGACTTTGGCGATCGTAATTTTCTCGTGCTAGTTTTAGATCCCCTTCTGCTTGCTGCAAATCTGCCTCAGCTTCGGCACGTTTCGAGAGAGATTCAACCCGCAACTGTCCTAATTCTGAACTCGATAAAACCGCCACCGGTTGACCTTTTGATACTTTGTCCCCAGGCTTAACCAGCAACTCTACTACTTTCCCAGCAACAGGAGCCGTCACTTCTACTTTTTCGTTGGGTAAAGTTTCAATTTGTCCAGTGGTTTTGATGCCGATATCTAGTCGCTGGCGGGAGGCAGGGGAGACTTTAATACCTAATCGTTTTGCAGTTTCGGCATCGACAGAAATAGCAGCAGGAGTTTCAGTTGTTTCGCCGCTTTGGTGAAATTCATCTCCGTGGCCAGCGTGGGCAAAAACAGCGGCAGGAGAACTTAGCAAAATTAGGCTGAACAAACTTCCCGAAAAGCTGCTAATAATTGCCGGATATTGAGCATATTTGTGGAATATCATCGTTGGCAATGTCCTTGAAATCAGGTTGAGTGCCACAGGTTTAGCAGTTGGTATTTTGCCAAGGTAAGTAAGTGATACCCATTAAGTAAAGTTACTTATTAGCATTTTCCAAGAAGCGACTGCTAAGCAATGACCAAGAGCTAGAAATGCTCTACTCAACCTAGTATTTCAGGGTCAAATGAAATTAGGATGAAATTTCGCATCAGCAGCCCAGATACCCACCGGCTGCTAAAATACCCATATAAGTTGCGCCTAATGACAAGCGATTTGGCTGTAGATTTTTTGCCGGTTTTTTTATCTCTGCTGGCGCTGCAATTTCGTTGGTCAATGCGCTCACTAGCTCATCTACGGCTGCATTTGATTTATAAGTGGTGTTTAATTCCAAGCTATTCAATATCATAAACTACCCCCTCTATCTATCTAGCTTTTTGCTGACCTATCTATTACTTTAGAGGTATGGCTGAGCAATTGTCTACAGTATTCTTACGTAACTTTCTACTACTTTAGAGCTAGGGCGGCTCAATTATCTACAGTCTGTGTAGGTACTCTCAGGAAACTGAGGTGGAGTCAGACAAATGCTGACAGCCACATTCGAGCTACATTACTTGGTCTACCAAGGTGGTCGCCACTTTTTCATTTGCTCAGTTTCTTGCTTTTGTGAACCAAGTATGTTCTTAACTATTGAGCTACTGTGATTAATGTCACTCATTTTCGGGATTTGGGTCACGTTTTGTTGAGGTGAGCTAAATTACTGGGGAGCATCTCATATTTGTAAAAACACTTCTTCTGGCTCCTTCCTTCTGACTCTTTCCTCCTGGCTCCTGGCTCCTGTCTCCTGCCTCCTGCCTCCAATTTCTAGCGGAGGGGTGCTTTCATTGAGATGCTCCCAATTACTGTTTGTACCAAGCTTGGCGCCACTGCTTCATTTGCTCAATTTCTTGCTTTTGCGAAGTCAGAATTTCTTGAGACAATTTCTTCATTTCCGGGCGTTTTGACTTCTTCAAAGCATCTTGGGCCATCACTAAAGCTCCTTCGTGGTGAGGAATCATCGCATTGATAAATCGCAAGTCAAATTGGTCGTCAGCCGCCCCTAAATCCATGCTCATCATCATGTGGTGCATTTGTTCGGGAGTCATGGCCATCATGCGACCCATTGGAGCCTGATAAGCCATCGGGGTACTGCTGGCTTTGGGATACCAAGTTTTTCGCCACTCTTTCATTTGATTGATTTCGCGGTTTTGAGCAGCAATTATATCAGTGGCAAGTTTTTTCATTTCCGGGCGTTTGGATTGTTTAAGCACATCTTGAGCCATTTTTACAGCACCTTGATGGTGTACTGTCATGCCATCAATAAATCGCAAATCGTAGTCGGCATCAGCAGGGCCTAAATCCATTGACATATCGTGATTCATGCCATGATGCTCCATGCCACCCATGCCACCGCCTTGTGCCACGTTTTGCTTGTTGTTTGCTTCGGTTGCAGCCGTAACATTTGGGGCGGGAGTTTCACTGGAAGGGGCATTTGAACAAGCTGCAAGCACTCCGCTGGTTAAAGCGGCTGTGGCGGTCAACATCAGCGCTGCAAAGCCTGTTTTTAATGAAATTGGTTTCATCGATTTTATATCCTTAAAACTGCCATTTATCTTCAGCTTTCCACATATAAATGAAATTAGGATGAAATTTTTGCTGCGAACTTGTAAAGAATTATTGCTCTGCGGTCGATCGCACTCAAAGTTAAGATTTACAGAACTCACTTGAACCTAATTATGTAGGGTACACAGTGCGCGCCTTACCCCTAGGGGTAGCGTGTCAAACCAGTTTTTTCATAATTCCTGATTTATTTTGCAATTCCCCTTGACTCTCCTGTGGACTGGAGACTTTACAATGGAGTTAATTAATTGATTGAGCAGAGTAGTTTCTGCTGAGGTTCAAATTATGACTTTACAGCTACAAGTGCCTAAGATGGCTTGTTCTGCTTGCGCGACTACAATTACAAAAGCAGTCCAAGCCATTGACTCAGCCTCAACGGTTGAGGCGGATCTCAAGACAAAATTGGTCACGATTCAAACCGCTAAGTCAGAAAGTGAAGTTAGGAAAGCGATCGCATCGGCGGGCTATCCAACTCTTTAAAGACAAAGGGTAAATGTCTCATTGAGGATGGCATCTATGGATAATCTCACACTTAGATTGCGGGGCATGAGTTGTGCTTCTTGTGCTTCCTCTATCGAACAAGCAATTCAATCTGTTCCCGGCGTAATTGAGTGTCATGTCAATTTTGGGATGGAACAAGCAACCATCCAATACGACTCCAAGCAAACTAACTTAGAAACAATTCAATCGGCGGTTGATGATGCGGGATACCAAGCTTTGCCGCTTCAAGAAATGGCGGCGCCAGAGGATGATTCCGAACAAGCCGATCGCAAATCTGAATCTCAAACCTTGCAGCGGAAACTCTGGACAGCAGGTATCATAAGCATCCTGCTAGTGGTGGGAGCTATTCCAGCGATGACCGGCTTGCATCTGCCATTTATTCCCGCATGGCTGCACAATTTTTGGCTGCAATTAGTGCTGACATCCCCCGTACAATTCTGGTGCGGCAAATCGTTTTATGTGGGAGCTTGGAAATCCCTAAAACGGCGGGTGGCGACAATGGATACCCTGATTGCTTTGGGTACGAGTGCTGCTTACTTTTATTCTGTATTTGTGACAGTTTTTCCCGGTTTCTTCACGGCTCAAGGTTTGACTCCTAGCGTTTACTACGAAGTAGCCGCCAGCGTGATCGCCTTAATTTTGTTGGGGAAAACCCTAGAAAATCGGGCGAAGGGAGAGACTTCAGAGGCAATTCGGAAACTCATGGGTTTGCAAGCAAAAACGGCTCGGATAATTCGCAACGGGGAAGAGTTGGAAGTGCCGATCGCCCAAGTGGAAATTGGCGACATCGTGCAGGTGCGGCCGGGAGAGCAAATCCCCGTAGATGGAGATGTTATTGAAGGCTCTTCCACAGTAGACGAAGCAATGGTTACGGGAGAAAGTTTGCCCGTTAAAAAGCACCTTGGCGACGAAGTTATCGGAGCCACAATTAACAAAACTGGCAGTTTCAAGTTTCGGGCGACAAGAGTTGGCAAAGATACATTTTTAGCTCAAATTGTCAAGATGGTGCAGGACGCACAGGGTTCAAAAGCACCGATTCAAAAGTTAGCAGACCAAGTGACTGGTTGGTTTGTTCCCGCAGTAATTGCCGTCGCTTTAGCTACTTTTATTATCTGGTTTAACGCAACGGGAAACATCACTTTGGCGACCGTAACAATGGTGGAAGTGCTGATTATAGCCTGTCCCTGTGCTTTGGGTTTGGCGACTCCGACTGCTGTGATGGTTGGCACGGGGAAAGGTGCAGAAAACGGGATTTTAATTAAAGGAGCCGAGAGTTTAGAATTGGCTCACAAAATCCAAATTATCGTGTTAGATAAAACTGGAACTCTCACAGAAGGCAAGCCGACTGTAACTGATTTTGTGACAATTAAAGGAACGGCGAACAGCAATGAGTTAAAGTTGCTCCAATTGGCTGCGTCTGTAGAGCGAAATTCGGAGCATCCTTTGGGGGAAGCTGTTGTGAGGTATGCTCAATCTCAAGAGGTGAATTTGACGGATGTTAAGGATTTTGAGGCGATCGCGGGAAGTGGTGTGCGCGGGGTTGTAGGCGGAAAGTCGATCGCCCTGGGAACGCTGAGGTGGATGCAGGAACTCGGCTGCGATACTGAATATCTGGAACTGCGCGCGAGAGCTTTGGAAGCTGCGAGCAAAACGGTTGTTTGGATGGCTGTAGAGGGCAAAATAGAGGCAATTCTGGGCATTGCCGATGCCCTCAAACCATCGTCAGCGCAGGCGGTGAAAGCGCTTCAAAAACTCGGTTTGGAGGTGGCGATGCTGACTGGAGATAATCGCGCGACTGCGGAGTCGATCGCCCAATCCGTGGGCATTACTCGCGTTTTTGCCGAAGTTAGACCCGACCAAAAAGCAGCTCAAATTCAAGCCCTGCAAAGGGAAGGAAAAATTGTCGCGATGGTGGGAGACGGGATTAACGACGCGCCGGCTTTGGCCGCTTCAGACGTGGGAATTGCGATCGGCACCGGCACAGATGTGGCGATCGCAGCCAGCGACATTACCTTAATTTCAGGAGATTTGCAAGGCATAGTTACAGCAATTAAACTTTCCCGCGCCACCATGCGGAACATCCGCGAAAATCTGTTTTTTGCGTTTATTTACAACATCGCTGGAATCCCGATCGCGGCGGGCATTTTGTTCCCCATGTTTGGCTGGCTGCTAAATCCAATTATCGCCGGTGCAGCAATGGCTTTCAGTTCAGTCTCTGTAGTTACTAATGCTTTGCGATTGCGAAATTTTAAAGCCAAATCTAGTGCATAAATTTAGTCATCAGTCATTAGTCATTAGTCATCAGTCATCAGTCATTAGTCATCAGTCATTAGTCATCAGTCATTAGTCAACAGTCAACAGTCAACAGTCAACAATGACGGACGGTGCAACCGGAATCGATATCAGGCGTGGAATACGCACCCTCCCCCGATTTATCAACAAAAATCTCTTGTATAAACTAGGAGAAATTTAAAAAATGTTGAACCAACGCCAAATCTTAGGAAGCCTCGTAAGTTTAGGAATTATGCTCGGAATTGCATCGGGAGTTCGAGCTAATCAAATATCAACCAATCCTGCAAATTCAACCGCTAAATTTCGGCAGATCGAACAGCCGTTAAGTTTAAAAATAGGCGTAACAGCAGGCGGATTGACATTAATTGGTTTAGAATTATGGTGGTTTTTGTTCAGTAAAAAGCCAGCGAAAACCAAGTAAACTTTGCCGACGCGGTTTTTTCCAGCAAGAAATCGCTAAAATTGAGGAAGCTTAAAAAATTTGGAGTGAGCTAAATGCAACTACTACACACGATGCTCCGAGTCGGCAACCTGGAAGAGTCCCTCAAATTTTACACCGAGGTTCTGGGCATGAGATTGCTGCGGAAAAAGGACTATCCAGACGGTAAATTTACTCTGGCTTTTGTTGGCTACGGCGACGAATCAGACACTACAGTTTTGGAGTTAACATACAACTGGGGCGTCACAGAGTACAATTTGGGGGATGCTTACGGTCATATTGCGATCGGCGTTGACGACATTTACGGTACTTGCGAAGAAATTAAAGCTCGCGGTGGTAAAGTTAGTCGCGAACCCGGCCCGATGAAGCACGGTTCAACTGTCATCGCTTTTGTACAAGACCCAGATGGATATAAAGTTGAATTAATTCAACTGCAAAATCAAGGTAGCAACACCCAGAAAGTAGCAGCAACAACCGCATCCTAACTTTCTTAAGAGGGGGAAGGGGAAGGACAAACTATCTTCCCTCTTCCGTTTTCCTTTTGACAACTGTCAACTGTCAACTGTCAACTGTCAACTGTCAACTGTCAACTGAAACTTTTAACTGTCAACTGTCAACTGTCAACTGAAACTTTTAACTGTCAACTGTCAACTGTCAACTGTCAACTGTCAACTGTCAACTGTCAACTGTCAACTGAAACTTTTTATTCGATCGCACCGACGGTACAAACTGCTGCAAATAAATTTTTTGCCACAATATAGAAAAACTGCTCCCTATTTGGCTTAAGCTATCAAATTGAGGAATTAATTTAGATTCTCGGCGCTTGTCTACAGCAGCGATCGCCGAAAAGAATACAGCTAATACTAACAAAAATACCACCATCACACTAAAGAAAATAGTCCAATAAACTAGAAATTCGCTTGTGTAGCTGACCCCGAATATCCAGTTAATCACTAAATCCGATAAATACAAAAACAGCCCTACTGAAAACCCCACCGCGAACAAGAGCCACGTCCACCTAAACATATCTGTTGCAGTCTTGCTATTTTTGGACACAGAAAGTTCTAACTCTCTAATTTGGCTGTTAATATTTGATGTGACTTCATACAACGTATACTGCAAAGAATCTCTGATATAATTGAGTTCATGGTCGAGGTTTATGCACTGCTCGGAGGTACTTTTATCCAAGCTCAGGTTTTGGATTTTTTTGCGGTGCGCCGCCAGTTTATTGTCTAGAGTGTAATCCCATTTTTCCAGCCGATCTACCGTCAAATACAAAAGTTCCCTATTAGCATCTAACAAGCTCTGGCAATTTATGATTGATTTAACTAACTTGCTGAGATTGTTGATATGCTCTTCTAGAGTATGTTGGTATTCCCTTTGTTTAGCTGACAAGAAACTTGCGAGTTCGACATCCCGATCGCCGCACAGTGACAAAGCCTCACAATACAAGTCGTCAATTTCCATTTTACCGAAATACAGTGACGCTTTGTAGTCCTCGATTTCGGGAAGAGTCAGGGATTCTAAAGGCTGATATTTTACATTAAAATTATATAGGAGCGCTGTCAGAATCTGCGCCGATTTTCGCTCCAGCTTGTCTTTATAGGGTGCTAAAATAATAGTAGCGAAATTTTTGACTTTCGCTTCCGGGTGGTTCAGAAAATCAAATATTTTGGCAAGTATTGTGGAGAATTCCAAGTCATTAAAATTATTTTCCGCAACTTCCAAAAAGTTTGTTCCCGCTGCCTCGTTTTCGGCATTCAATTTGTACGGGCCCCTAAGTGCGATCGCCGCAAATATTCGATCGATCCAAAACAGATATTCCTCGCAATCCATTGGCAGGCTAGGCAGCAGCCAGCTAGGGCCGTACACCCAAAAATCGAGACAATTCTCATATTCCTTACCGCTGTCATTTCTGCTGCCGTCGCCCAAAGCAAATTTGTTGATGGCTAATAGTTGAATTTGCTCTTCTACAACCAGCCGCTCAATTTCCCCTGCATTGATTGTGAAATTGACAGCACCTTCATTGCCTTGCCCTTGCCCTGCTTCATCCAACCAAATTGACTTAATACTAACAGCCGCAGACCACCGAATTAAAGGAGTCGATCCCCCTTGCGCTTCCTGTTCTAACGCCCCCAGCAGATTTTTGCTAAAATTACTTGCTCTAGCCGTTATCTCACTTGATATCAGCCCCTCTCGCACCTTTCCAAATGCTTGAATTGCCAAAGCGCGAAACAGCAAATTCGGATGCGGTTTTCTGACGGATTCCGGTATATTTTCTCTGAATATTCCGCTGTTGGGTACGCCCAAAACTTCAGCAAAAGGCTCGATGCCGCACTGTTGCAGGATTTTTTCAACTATGTTTATTCTTTGCCAAGGTTGAGTATATTTAGTGAGAGTGAAAATTAGCGCTGTGCCGCTGCACCCCATTGACTCAGGGATGTTAGTGCGATCGAGTTTCCACACATTGCTCGTCATAATTTGTCGCCATGACAATTACTATATCTTGACGCTGTTGTTTTATCCTCTATTCAACTTTACATCTACTGCTGCTTTTTGTCAATATTAGTCCTGGACGCATAGGGAATTAGAAACCAGGTTTCACGAGAAAATTTCTCATAACTCAAGCCTAGATTTTCCCTATAAACCTGGTTGAGCAAGGCAAATTTGCGTCCCGAACTAAATATATTATTTTGCAATAATTGGTCAAATGTCCAAAGTTTAGGTTGTGCCACGAAACCCAACCTACTATAGTCATTTTTTTGTCGGAGCTTTTAAGATTTTGTCGCTCACCATTTGGTCAACGATTAAGTCGCTGATAATCTGAGCTCCGTGGGAGGTAAAGTGCAAGCCGTCATTATTTTTTACATAGCCTCGCTTACCCGATTTATTAGCAACTACTGGAACAAATTTTCCTCCTTGTCCAAATGTCTCCCAAGTAGAAATAAATTCTATTTTGGATGAAGATTTGCTGGCAGCTTTATAAATATTGTTCATGATGGGAAAAGCTTTGAGATACGAAGATTTGTTAGGCATCGATTGACCGACCCAATACACTTTTCTCACGGATGACGAATCAAGTAAATTGGCATATCTTTCAACTCTTTCTTGATAAGCTTTTTGCCATTCTTTGGTCATAATTCTCCAGGCTTTTCCTTGAGAATCAATGATATTTTGACGGTCATTGGTTCCAAACATAACTATCACTACATCCGGCTGGTAATTATTAAGAATTTGGCGAGTTCGGGCATACCAGTCATAATAATCTATCCGATTTAATCCGGTCGAGACCTTGTAGTCAATTTTCGTATCGGCGATATTGTATTTTTTCTTAAGAGTGTACTGGAGTTGAATTCCTAAGTCGAACATTACAGAATCTCCAATAAATAAAAATCTGCGATAAGGTCTGGTCAGCTTAGGTTTAGCTGGGGTTGGTTTTTTAGCTGGGGTTGGTTTTTTAGCATTAGCCGGCTTTGGGGGTTGAACGGCCGCTTTTGTTTCGGTTTTGACAGGAGGAAGTTCTGATTCTTTGGGGAGGCTATCGAAGTTAATATCTTTAATTTTGCTCCAAAAATCTTGTTCTGATTTTCGGAAACCTTCTATTTTTATCTGGCGCGCTGCTTCTTTGATTTCTGGACTGGCGAAAGGAGTTGAAGCAAAGCTTTTTAGAAATAATGATAAGTTTGAAAATATTAAAGTGAGAATGACAGAAGTAACAATCAGCAAAAATTCCCGGTCTTTCATATTTATTAAAAATTAAAGTAAATAAAAGGCGGCATGGTACTCGGCCCCAACATCAAGATAGTATACACGAGCAGTGAAACTAAGACAACCCGAAAGAAAATGTTTTTTAATGACAATACGGTTTGCAATAGTTTCGCGATGCGATCGCCCCAAAAGTTGATCGCGCCAATGACTGCAATTACTAAATACAATTGCCAAAAGTTAAATTGAAAAGTTGCGACTGCAGGATGGAAAATTCCTTCAAAAAAACTCATCGCAGTTTCCCAGTTGGGAGTGCCGAAAAATACCCAGCTACAAGTAACAAAAGTAAATGTTAGCAGCCAACTGCAAAATTTAGCAAATCTGGGAAAGGCATAGTCTAATTTAAAGTGGATAGCTTGGGGGATATCTTTACATAAATGGTTGACAATTAATCCTAAACCGTGAATTGCTCCCCAGAAAATAAAGTTTAAACCTGCGCCGTGCCACAATCCACCGATCGCCATTGTCATCAGTAAATTTACGTACTTCCTCAACTTACCGTATTTGTTGCCGCCAAAGGGAAAGTAAACGTAATCCCTCAGCCACTCAGAAAGACTGATGTGCCACCTTTTCCAAAATTCTTGCAGGCTGAGCGATCGGTATGGCATATTAAAGTTGGCAATGGGTTTAAAACCCAGCAAACACGAGATGCCGTTCGCTAAATCCGAGTAGCCGCTGAAATCTACGTAAATTAGACAGGAATAGGAAATTGCCGCCAGGATTAAATCGATGCTGCTGTATTGCTGGGGGACTTTGAATGGCAAGTCAGTGAAGTTAAACAAAAAGCTCGATAAAGTATATTTTTTGAAGAGTCCCGACAAAATCAAAACTATAACTTCTTCAATTTTATAGTCGTATTTTTCCGGTGAATTTAGCTGCCCGTAAAATTCGCGAGCTCGCGAGATTGGCCCGGAGGCAATTTGCGGAAAGTAGGTAATGTAGGCGGCATAGTCTACAAATTTCGGACAAGGGATTTTTTGCTGGTAGCAGTCGATTAAATGAGAAATCATTCTAAAAGTGTAGAACGACACGCCGACGGGGGCGATTATTTGCAAAACGGGAAAGTTGGCTGGAATTTGTAGCTGGTTCAGTACCTCAAATAAAGAAGTTACAAAGAAGTTGCAATATTTAAAGATGCCGAGATAGCCAATGTTGAAAATTAGACCGGAGATTAAAGCAATTTTTTTATACTTACTGTTGCCGAGAACCCGGAGAATGATATAATTGTAGACTGTAGAGAAAATGAGGAGCAAGAGAAAGTCAAAGCTCCAAAACGAATAAAATAATAAACTCGAAGCTAACAAGACAATTTTATACAAATCGACTTGGGGTTTCACCGAGACGATCAGGCTAAAAATAATTAGGAAAAATACTAAAAATTGGTAAGTGGGAAATAGCATATATCTCAGCCGATAAAAAATCTTGTTTCTGGCAATATTTTTATAAGTACAGCCACCCAACCTATCCCGGAGGGAACCGCCAGAGTCGGTCTGAACGCACCAAATTTCGGGGTGGATTGCGGACTGTAAGCTTTTGCAAGAGGTCAATTAGGTCATAACTTCCGCCCTAGTTAACCGCACTCATAAATTCATAATCCTGTTTAAAGATTATGATGGTTGTGAGACGATGTATTAACGGATAACAACAGGAATCCCCTTGATTGCGAGGAACCAACGTGCAGCCAACAGACCCTAGCAAATTTACAGATCAAGCCTGGGAAGCCATTGTCAAATCCCAGGATGTAGCCCGCCGCTTTGCCAATCAGCAGCTAGAGGTTGAACATTTAGCCATCGCCCTTCTCGAACAGCAAGCCCAGGCCAACAGCATTCTCAGCAAAGCTGGAGTCGATGCCCCCCGCTTGGCCCAGCAGTTAGATGCTTTTGCCAAACGACAGCCCAGAGTTGCCAACGCTGACCAACTATACCTCGGTCGCGGCTTAGAAGTGATGTTAGATGTTGCCGAGGCCACCAGGGCGACTTGGCAAGATAATTTTATCGCCGTTGAACATTTATTAATTGGTTTAGTAGAAGACGAACGAGTCGGGCGCAGGTTGCTGACAAAAGGCGACGGCCCGCCAGGTCGCCCCGGTTACGATCGCAAACCCCCAGCCGGTACACTCGATCGACCAAAACTCGAAGAAGCAATCAAATCTTTCCGCGCCACTGCTAAAGCCCAAGAAAAAAATTCCGAAACGGGGAAAGGCAGCCGCAGCAGCGCTAAAGCCCAAGATCAAGATGGCGAAGCTAACTCCGACGCCCTCAGCAAGTACGGCCGCGATTTGACAGAAGCCGCCAAAGCAGGCAAACTCGACCCAGTAATCGGCCGCGACGAGGAAATCCGCCGCGTGGTACAAGTTCTTTCCCGCCGCCAAAAAAACAATCCGGTGTTAATTGGCGATCCCGGAGTGGGAAAAACTGCGATCGCCGAAGGTTTAGCCCAACGAATTGTCAACGGCGACGTACCGGAATCTTTGAAAAATCGCCAGCTATTTAGCCTCGACATGGGCAGTTTAATTGCTGGGGCAAAATTCCGGGGCGAATTTGAAGAACGATTGCGGTCTGTTCTGCGGGAAGTCATCGATTCCGACGGGCAAATTGTCCTATTTATTGACGAATTGCACACCGTTGTAGGCACTGGTGGCGGCGGCAGTTCCGGTTCGGGAATGGATGCGGGAAATTTGTTAAAACCCATGTTGGCGAGAGGCGAATTGCGCTGCATCGGCGCTACAACTCTCGACGAATTCCGCAAGAATATTGAAAAAGATCCCGCCCTAGAACGCAGATTTCAACAAGTATTTGTCGGCGAGCCCAGCGTAGAAGATACTGTTTCGATTTTGCGCGGATTGAAAGACCGTTACGAACGCCACCACGGGGTAAAAATTACTGATTCGGCCCTGGTAGCTGCTGCAACTCTGTCTTTTCGCTATATTTCCGATCGCTTTTTGCCGGACAAGGCGATCGACCTCGTAGATGAAGCGGCCGCCCACTTGAAAATGGAGATTACCTCTAAACCTGTGGAATTGGAAGGCATTGACCGCCGGGTGATGCAGTTGGAAATGGAAAAATTGTCGATCGAAGGCGAAGGAAAAGGTGCTCTAGCCCCTGGGCTCGGCTTCCGCGTCGAACGCATCACATCTGAGATTGACATTTTAAAAGTCAAGCAGGAAAAATTGTCCTCTCAGTGGTTGGGCGAAAAGCAGTTGTTGGATGCAATCAATAAATTGAAAGCAGAAGAAGACCAACTGCGAGTCCAAATCGAACAAGCAGAAAGGGCTTACGATTTGAATAAGGCCGCACAGTTAAAGTACGGCAAGCTGGAAACTGCGGTGCGCGATCGCGAAGCGAAAGAAGCGGAACTTTTGAAACAGCAAGCTCAAGGTTCTTCCCTGCTGCGCGAAAAAGTTACTGAGGGCGATATTGCGGAAATTGTCGCTAAATGGACGGGCATTCCGGTTAATCGGTTGTTAGAATCAGAACGCCAAAAATTGCTGCAATTGGAAAAACACTTGCACCAAAAAGTTATCGGTCAAGAGGAAGCTGTAACAGCCGTGGCGGCGGCAATTCGGCGCGCTAGGGCGGGGATGAAAGATCCGGGGAGGCCGATCGGCTCTTTCTTGTTTATGGGCCCCACAGGCGTCGGAAAAACTGAGTTAGCGCGGGCGTTGGCGGAGTTTTTGTTTGACAGCGATGATGCGATCGTCCGCATCGATATGTCGGAATACATGGAGAAGCACAGCGTTTCTCGGTTGGTAGGAGCTCCTCCCGGATATGTCGGTTACGATGAAGGGGGACAACTTTCCGAAGCCGTGCGGAGACATCCTTATTCGGTAGTGCTGTTTGACGAAGTGGAAAAAGCGCACCCGGACGTATTTAACATTTTGCTGCAAGTGTTGGATGACGGCAGAATTACCGATTCTCAAGGTCGAGTGGTTGACTTTAGAAATACCGTAATTGTGATGACTAGCAATATCGGCAGCGATCACATTTTAGACGTGTTTACTAAGAAGGAAAAAACCGTCAAGAAACCTGCTAGTCGGAAGCAGGAAACGAAAGATTTGTCAAGTCAAAAGACAGATTATAAAGTGGCTGCAGACGGTACTGTTGAGGTGTCGGCCCAGCGAGTCGAGGTTGATAGTGTAAGTAAGAGTGAAAACAAGACTGAAAACAAGAGCGAAAATGAAAATTTATTGACTCAAGACCGGGAGACAGACCAAGAGTACGAACAGATGTTAAAACGGGTGATGACAGCGCTGCGATCGCACTTCCGGCCCGAATTTCTCAATCGGGTGGACGAGATAATTTTGTTCCACACTTTGAGCAAGATCGAATTGCGGCAAATTGTCACCATTCAAGTGAAGCGGATCGAGCGTTTGTTGGCAGAGCAAAAAATCACTTTGGAACTGTCGGATGCGGCGAAAAATCATATCACAGATGTTGGTTATGACCCGGTTTACGGCGCTCGTCCCTTGAAACGTGCCATCCAGCGGGAGCTAGAAAACCCGCTGGCTAACAAGATTCTGGAAAATGCGTTTGTGGAGGGTGATACAATTGCGATCGACTGCGAAAATAACTCTTTGCAATTTCGCAAAAAAGATTCTCGCCCAGCGCTGACAGGTAACAGTTTGTAGTTGCCGAATAGTAGGGAACAGGCAAGATGCCTGTTCCACAAACAATCCATTTTCTTGTGGAACAGGCATCCTGCCTGTTATTGAAAATTAGGAACAGGCATCCTGCCTGTTCCACAAACCATCCATTTTCTTGTGGAACAGGCATCCTGCCTGTTATTGAAAATTAGGAACAGGCAAGATGCCTGTTCCACAAACCATCAATTTTCTTGTGGAACAGGCATCCTACCTGTTATTGAAAATGGTGAAACCTGTTACTGGATGTTAAGAATTCGAGATGGTGCGGCTGCCGTAAGCATCCATGCTGTAGGCGGGAACGCGAACGCTGTAATCCATCTCTGTTGCTGTGATTGCTACAGCCAATTTTTCAAAAGACTCATCGTTCCAATTCCGCTCGTGGATAGGCTTTGACTGTTCGCCCAGGAAATATGCTTGAGTGCCAATTACTGAGGCTGCTACCCAACCGACGATTAAAAGAGCGATTACAATAGTCATTTTTACTTTTTCCTTAACTTTTGTTGCTTTATGTAAACTAATGTAACGAAAATTAGTAATCAACGTCAAGGTACTGTTATGTCGTGGCAACCGTCCGGCAGGTAGTAAATACCGCACCTTTGACGGAAGCGGGTGAGGGAGAGAAGGCGAGCATCTCACTTTTGCAGCCAAGCTAGAAATTGGAGTTGGGAGCCAGGAGCCAGGAGGAAAGAGGAAGAAGGAAGGAGCCAGAAGAAGTGTTTTTACAAATATGAGATGCTCCCGGAAGAAGGGGAGAGAGCGAGACTATGTAGGGTGGGAACTACCGCGCATCGGTAGCTAGCACAGTACCCGGATTGTGAACTGTATCCGAAATAGCAAAACAGATTGTTGAGAGTTTATAGTTAAGAAATTATAAGTTTTGCGTTAATAAATTACGATTAAAAGTCTGCCGCTCGCATGAGGAATAGCGGCCAAATTATGAGTTATGATTTATCAGTTTGGATTGGAACTAACAAATCCCAATTACCAAATTTTAAGTACAAATTACTAATTGCCAATCATCGCTACAAATCATGCCAAACTCAATGTTAAATGACGACCCCTTGTGGTTCAAAGACGCGATTATTTACGAAGTACCAGTTCGCGCTTTTGCCGACAGCAATGCAGACGGCATCGGCGACTTTAGAGGACTGACCGAAAAACTGGATTACCTGCAAAACTTGGGAGTAACAGCAATTTGGGTACTGCCATTTTTTCCCTCGCCACTCCGAGACGACGGCTACGATACATCTCACTATACTACCGTCAACCCGATTTACGGCACATTAGAGGACTTTAAAGACCTTTTAGAAGCAGCGCACCAGCGGGGAATTCGGGTCATTATTGAGTTAATTGTCAACCACACTTCCGATCAGCACGCTTGGTTTCAGCGAGCGCGCCGCGCCCCGAAAGGCAGTAACGAAAGAGATTTTTATGTGTGGAGCGACACGCCGGAAAAATATCAAGATGCTCGGATTATTTTCAAAGATTTTGAAACATCTAATTGGGCTTGGGATGCGGTAGCAAAAGCTTATTACTGGCACCGTTTTTATTCCCACCAACCCGATTTGAATTACGACAATCCGGCCGTCCGCCAAGCCATCTTAGATGTGGTAGATTTCTGGTTGGCGCTGGGAGTAGACGGACTGCGAATGGATGCGGTGCCTTACCTGTACGAGCGCGAAGGTACTAACTGCGAAAACCTGCCAGAAACTCACGTATTCTTGAAGCACTTGCGGAAGCACGTAGATGAGAAATTCCCGAACCGGATGCTGCTTGCTGAGGCGAATCAGTGGCCGGAGGATGCAGTTCAATATTACGCGGCCGGCGATGAATGTCACATGAACTTTCATTTTCCGCTGATGCCGCGTTTATTTATGGCTTTGTATATGGAAGATAGCTTCCCAATTAGCGACATTCTCCAGCAAACTCCGCAGATTCCCAATAACTGTCAGTGGGCATTATTTTTGCGGAATCACGATGAATTGACGCTGGAAATGGTGAGTGATGAAGACCGAGATTATATGTATCGGGTTTACGCTCAAGACACTCAGGCGAGAATTAATTTGGGCATCCGCCGCCGCTTGGCTCCTTTGATGGGAAATAACCGCCGCCGCATCGAGTTGATGAATGCTTTACTGCTGTCTCTTCCGGGTACGCCGGTGCTTTACTACGGCGATGAAATTGGCATGGGAGACAATATCTATTTGGGCGATCGCAACGGGGTGAGAACTCCGATGCAGTGGAGTGGCGATCGCAATGCCGGTTTCAGCCGTGCTAACCCGCAACGGCTTTACGCGCCGCCAATTGTTGACCCTGAATATCACTACGAATCTATTAACGTGGAAGCGCTGCGGGCGAATCCGAGTTCTCTTTGGTGGTGGATGAAACGCCTGATTGCAATTCGGCAGCGCTTCCAAGCATTCGGTCGCGGGACTTGCGAGTTTCTGTACCCGGAAAACCGCAAAGTTTTAGCTTTTGTACGCACTTATCAAGACGAACACATCCTCGTAGTGGCTAATTTGTCGCGCTTCGTCCAAACGGCTGAATTAGACCTTGCGCCCTTTAAAGGTGCTGTTCCGGTGGAGATTTTCGGCCGCACGGAGTTTCCTCCCGTTGGCGAGTTGCCTTACTTTTTGTGCTTGAGTCCTCACACGTTTTACTGGTTTACTCTTACTGTTAAACACGAAGATTTTTCGTCGCACGGTCATCCTACAGACTTGCCGAGTTTGGCGGTGATAGGCAATTGGAAAACAGCTTTTGCTACAAGTCAGTTAAGCGATATGCTGCTCAATATTTTGCCGGGATACCTGCGGCGCAATCGCTGGTTTAGCGGTACAGACAGGACAATTCAATCATTAGAAATAAGTGATGTTGTACCGGTTGAATGTAAAGATAGTGCGGGGGAGCAATCTCAAGTTTACATTCTGTTCTTGCAGTTGAATTATACTGAAGGTATGCCGGAAACTTACGTTTTGCCTTTAGGGTGGGAAGAGATTAAAGGCGATGTGGACGATCGGGCGATCGCGCGCCTGCAATTCCCAGAAAGCAACAAGGAAGTCGGGGTACTATTTGATGCTGCTGGGGACAAAGGTTTTCTGAGCGCGCTGCTGGGGACGATCGCCAATTCTCGCAGTTACAGAGGTGTTGCAGGTCAACTGCTAGGAATTGCCGACAGTGCATTCAAATCAGAAGAAGAGTTAGCGCAGCTCGAACCTCACCTGTTCAAAAAAGAACAAAGCAATACATCCGCAGGTTACGGCGACCGCTTCGTCCTGAAAATATTGCGAAAAATCGAGGAAGGAATTAACCCCGAATTAGAAATCGGACGCTTTTTAACAGAGCGCAACTCGATCCAACACTACGCTCCAATTGCCGGAGCATTGGAATATCACACACCAGCAAAACAAGTCCTTACAGTCGGAATCCTACAAAAATTAATCCCCGACAGCGTAGATGCTTGGTCTTATACATTAGACACACTGCGCGACTATTTCGAGCAAGTAATGACAGTAGAAGCAAAGCATTCCGGCGAGAATTTATCTACTGCCCCCGAAAATTATTTGCCGAACGCTTTGACCGGACAAACCCAGCGGCAGCAAAACTCGCTAGTAGCCGATTTATCCCTAGAAATTCCGGCATTAGCTCGCGAACTCATCGGCTCTTACTTAGCATCAGCCGAACTTTTAGGTCAGCGGACAGCCGAACTTCACCTCGCTTTAGCTGCTGACACAGAAAATCCCGCTTTTGCCCCAGAAAGCTTCACCTCCTTTTACCAGCGTTCCATCTATCAATACATGAGAAATGTGGCCGGAAGAACTTTGCTGGATCTGAAAAAACGGATGTCCAAACTGCCGCCAGAAATACAAAAATCGGCGCAAAAGCTGCTCAACCGCGAAGATTTGCTCATGGAACGTTTCAAGTCTATTTTGAACTTGAGAATCACGGCCGATAGAATTCGCTGTCACGGGGACTTTCATTTTGGGCAAGTTCTTTATACAGGCAAAGACTTCGTAATTATTGATTTCGGAGGAGAACGCGATCGGCCCTTAAGCGAGCGTCGGATGAAGAGGTCGCCCCTGCGAGATGTTGCAGGAATGCTGCAATCTTTGAGTTACGCTGTTACTTTGGCACTCCGCAATGAAGTAGAAAGTGGCATGATTCGCCCTGAAAATCTCCCGGAGATGCAGCAGTGGGCGAACGTTTGGCACCGCTGGGTCAGCCTCACTTTTGTTAAGAGCTATTTAGCAACAGCAGCCGATGCAGATTTCTTGCCCAAATCTATACCGGAACTACAAGTTTTGCTAGATGCTTACATTTTGGAAAAAGCGGTTGGCGAGCTAGCCTACGAACTTAATTACCGCTTGGATTGGGCGCACATTCCCCTTCAGCGGATTGTAGAATTGCTGAATTTATAAGGGCGGGTTTATCTATACTCGTTAGGGTGCGTGACTTTCTAGCCACTCAAGTGGCAGCCCGATTCTTGAGAGTCACGCACCTTACATCACGAAATCTGCTTTGATAACGATTTTCTCGGCGAAGAGAATTCGCTCCTATAAAAACAAAGTCCGTGCAACCCCAGACTAGAAGAAAGATGGTAAAAAACCGATTTCGTATTACTTAAAATAAAGAGCGGCTTGATACAAAACTTGTTCTTGATGCGTTAACAAAGTGCAGTCAGAAAGCGGGTAAGCCACACAAGTAACAGCGTAGCCAGCTTGCAATTCTGACGGCTTCAAAAACTTTTGTTCGCTTTGGTCAATTTCACCGCTTACCAGTTTGACAACGCAAGCAGAACACTCTCCTTGCTTGCATCCATTCGGCAAGCGGATGCCGGCATCTTCTGCCATATCTAAGATATACTGGTCGTCTGGTACTGCGATCGTGCGATCGAGCGCGAGAGCCTCATTCACCAACCGAACTTGATAAACTGCCATTTTTTCCTTCTTCCTCGCGAAAGGGCGGGTTTACGATGCTGTTAGTCCTACCAAATATTTCCGGTAAAACCCGCCCCTACAACTAGAAAGGGCGGATTTATATCGTGTATATCTAGACAAGTGCTTCTTGATAATCGAGATTTTCATCTAGATAAATAGCCCGAATATCCTCCGGCAAGTTGGATTCTAAACTTTGATATCCTTTTTGCAGCAAAGCCTTTACCTGAGCCGGCGAAATAGCTTCGCCTTCTGCTTGCAAATAAGCTGCAATTCGAGTTTCGCTCCAGCGGAAAGTCTGAGCCATCAACACCACTAAACGCGGCAGGGGCGCTAACAATTCTAAGGCTTGTTTGACGTAACACCACAGGGGAGGCGGAGCCGATTGCAAAGAGTAGTGAATCGACTCAACAGGGGGCAATTCAGCTTGATTGATGCAGACTGCGGTGACATTAATCAGCCAGTTTTGGAGACTGAGATTTTCGCCATCAGACTCTTGGATTTCGCGGCGCAAATCGAGGCCTCGGAGTTCGTGATAGATGTGCAGCCAAGTGTGGGCAAACAGGTAATCTCCTTGTACGGGCGATCGCACGGAATGGCGAATCAGGGAGTGTACAATTTGAGCGTAGCGGCAAAAAATCGCCGTGAAGAAGCGACCCTGATCGGGATGGTTTTGAAACAGAGTCAATAATTCCTGGTCGCTGTGATGGAACAGGGATTTGACCACAGGATGGTTGAGTTCTGAAAAATTAGGTGTTTGCACAATTGTTCTGTAACGGTTTTGGTAATAAATGCTGGTGCAGCCCGATTCTACAACAGGATATACATTTGAGGCAAGTGCTTTAAAATTATGTTGATACTTAAGTCAATTAATTATATAATATCGCCAAATGTTTATATTCCATGAAGGAGTCCACCAGCATGAGCAACTTGAAACAAGTTAGCATCTATACTCGCGGTATAACTACGGCGAGCGGTGCTGGCGGATATGGGGCCATCTTGGTGTATGAAAATCATCGCAAGGAACTATCAGGCGGATTTCAGTTAACTACAAACAATCGTATGGATATTCTTGCTGCAATTGAAGGTCTGAAAGCACTCAAAACAAGATGTAAAGTGACGCTATACAATAACAACGGCTACCTTGTAGATGCTATTGCCAACAATTGGGCGCTGCGCTGGCAAGCTAATAACTGGAAAAATAGCGAACACAAACCTACTGCTAACGTAGATTTGTGGGAGCAATTACTCCAATTCTGCTCGCAACATGAAGTTGAGTTTATTATAATTAAGCAATGTGCGGGCAACCAAGAATATCAACGCTGCAATTATATTTCCAGACAAGCAGCCAATCAACAAAACTTACCAGCAGATGAAGGCTATCAACGGTGAACCCCGCTAGGAAAACCATATCCTCCGCCTCCGGGAGTTTTAATGACAAACACATCCCCGGGCTGCATTTCCACAGTCGCCGTACTCCCCAAATCCTCAACTTTTCCCTCAACCGTTTCAACATAATTCCGCCCAACTTTCCCCGCTTCACCCCCATTCAAACCGCAAGGAGAAATCACCCGCCGCCCCGATAAAATTCCCGCCGTCATCGCCTCCCGAAACCGTACTCGCCGCACAACTCCATTACCGCCGCGATGAGATCCATTCCCCCCACTATTAGCCAGAATTTCAAAACTTTCTAACAACACCGGAAACCGCCATTCTAATACTTCTGGGTCAGTTAAACGCGAATTAGTCATGTGAGTTTGAACCGCATCAGTACCGTCAAAATCTGCACCAGCACCCGAACCGCCGCAAATAGTTTCATAATATTGATAGCGCTGATTTCCAAAGGTAAAATTATTCATAGTTCCCTGAGAAGCCGCCATCACTCCCAAAGCACAATACAAAGCATCGGTAATATTCTGCGATGTTTCCACATTTCCGGCAACTACCGCCGCTGGATAGCGAGGATTCAGCATACAGCCTTCGGGATTGATGATTTCGAGAGGTTTCAAACAGCCAGCATTTAGAGGGATATCGTCATCTACTAATGTGCGGAAAACATACAAAACAGCCGCTTTGCACACGGCTGCGGGAGCATTAAAATTGTTGGATTGTTGACTGGAAGTCCCAGTAAAATCTATTTTTGCACTGCGCGCAGATTTGTCAATTGTAATCGCTACCTTAATTTGTCCGCCACTATCCATCGGATAAGTAAACTCGCCATCTTGCAAAACATCAATTACCCTGCGTACCGACTCTTCCGCATTGTCTTGTACGAAGCCCATATAAGCTTGCACAGTCTCTAATCCATAATGTTCTACCATCTTAAGCAGCTCTTCTGCGCCGCGCTTGTTAGCAGCAATTTGTGCTTGCAAATCGGCTATATTTTGAGCGGAATTGCGAACAGGAAAATTCCCCGCTGTCAGAAGTTCTACTAATTCTTTTTCTCGAAAATTGCCCTCGCTTACTAACAGAAAATTGTCAAGCAATACGCCTTCTTCAGTTACTGTTGTACTGTTAGGAGGCATGGAACCGGGAGTAATGCCACCGATGTCGGCGTGGTGTCCCCGCGAGGCAACATAAAACAAAGGAAGGGAGGAATCACGATCAAATACTGGAGTAATAACGGTGATATCTGGTAAATGCGTGCCGCCGTTGTATGGATTGTTAGAAACATAAACATCGCCCGGTTGAATCGCATTTCCTTGTGCTAAAATTAAAGCTTCCACGCTTTCGCTCATCGAGCCCAGATGTACGGGAATGTGCGGCGCGTTGGCAACTAATTGCCCGTTTTTGTCGAAAATTGCACAGGAAAAGTCGAGACGTTCCTTGATGTTGACTGAGGAACTTGTGTTTTGCAATGTGACGCCCATTTGTTCCGCGATCGCCCGAAACAAATTATTAAAAATTTCCAGCAAAACCGGATCTGATTTAACCGCAGATAAACGCGAATGAACGCCGATATTATCTGGGTCGATCTGCGTGCATCTGCGGTTCAAAATTAAATCGTTATTTTCGGTGATTTCCCCTTCCCAGCCCGGTTCTATGATATTAGTTCCCGTAGCTTCAACAATCATAGCAGGGCCTTCTATGCAGTCGCCCGATCGCAAATCCTCTCTCTGATAAACAGGCGTTGCCCGCCACCCGCCAGCAACATAGGTTTGCACGGTTGAAATTGGTTGCACAGGCAAGATGCCCGTGCCAGAAGAGGGGGAAATTGTGGATGCTTCCGGCACATCCATTCTTTCTACAACTTCCACCGAAACCGCTTCCACAATCAGCGGTTTTTCTGGCATAATAAAACTGTAACGCTGTCGGTGGGCTGCTTCAAATTCAGCCTGCATCGCCTCAATATTGTCAGCAAAATTGACCGCCAAAACAGAGTCACTTCCCTGATATTTTAAGCGCAACTTGCTAACAACTAAAACCTCTGACTCATTCTCTGTGTTCTCTGCGCCTCTGCGGTTCAATTCCCTCTTTCCCTCAGCCTCCAATTCGGTTAAAATAGGATGCAAGTCAGCTAATAATTCTGTATTTAATAGTTGCTCGATCGCCCTTTCGCGAATAGCCCGCACATCAGCCAAACCCATACCGTAAGCCGACAACACACCCGCATAAGGGTGAATAAATACCCGTTTCATCCCCAAAGCCTCCGCGATCGCACAAGCGTGTTGGCCGCCCGCACCGCCGAAACAGCACAATGTATACTCCGAAACATCGTAACCGCGCTGAAGCGAGATTTTTTTGACAGCATTTGCCATCTTTTCCACCGCGATCGCCAAAAAACCCTCCGCCACCTCTTCGGCCGTCCTCTCGCCCCCAATTTCCCCCGCTAATTGCCCAAATTTTTGCTTTACTACGTCAGGGGCGATCGGCAAATCTCCATTCAATCCAAATACTTTCGGGAAAAAATCCGGTTGAATTTTCCCCAACATCACATTGCAATCAGTCACCGTCAAGGGGCCGCCTTTGCGATAGCAAGCGGGCCCAGGATTGGCCCCAGCAGACTCCGGCCCGACGCGGTAGCGAGCCCCGTCAAAAAAGACAATTGAACCGCCGCCGGCTGCTACAGTGTGAATTGCCATCACGGGCGATCGCAATCTCACCCCAGCAATTTCCGTCTCAAATTCGCGTTCGTATTCGCCGTTAAAATGGGCAACATCTGTCGAAGTTCCACCCATATCAAAGGTAATAATTTTATCAAAACCTGCCTTTTTGCTCGTTTGAACTGCACCGACAATTCCCCCAGCAGGCCCGGATAAAATACTGTTTTTTCCTTGAAATTGTGCGGCGTCCACTAAGCCGCCGTTCGATTGCATGAACATTAATTTGGGGGGCGGGCACGGGGAGGAGGATGAGGGCGGGCACGGGGAGGGCGGGCACGGGGAGGAAGAGGGCGGGCACGGGGGCACCGCCCCTACAGATAATTGACTGGTTACTTGTTCGACGTATCGACGTAAAATCGGAGATAAATAAGCATCGACAACCGCAGTATCTCCCCGCGAAACTAATTTCATCAGCGGGCTAACTTCGTGAGATACTGAAATTTGAGTAAAGCCAATTTCTTTCGCTATTTTAGCAACTTGTTTTTCGTGTTCCGAGTAGCGGTAGCCGTGCATGAATACGATCGCACAACTGCGAATTCCCTCATCGTATGCTTGCTGCAAAGACGGGATAAATTCGGGATTGACAGCAGTTAACTCCTCACCTTGAGCGCTGTAGCGTTCCGCAACTTCAATAACTCGATCGTACAGCATCTGGGGCAAAACAATGTGACGCGCGAAAATATTCGGGCGGTTTTGATAGCCAATTCTCAGCGCATCGCCGAAACCTTTAGTAATTAACAGAATTGTGCGATCGCCCTTTCGTTCCAGCAAAGCATTTGTCGCTACCGTCGTCCCCATTTTAATCGCTTCAATTTCGGCGGCGGGTATAGCTGCGTCGGCGGGAATTCTCAAAATATCGCGAATTCCTTGAACTGCGGCGTCGGTGTAGCGTTCTGGGTTTTCCGACAGCAGCTTGTGAATAACTAACTTACCGTCGGGACTCTGGGCGACAATATCGGTAAAAGTGCCACCGCGATCGATCCAAAATTGCCAGCGAGTGCGATCGGGAGAAGTAGGATTCATATCTCTTTTTTTTGAAATTTTTGCTTGATTAATTTACAAGTATTCAACAAACTTCTGTTCGAGTCAATTCATAAAACTCATAACTTCGGGTCATAAAAGTCATAATTTCTTGCCGCTCAAACTTGCAGGCGATCGATCGTGTTAATTATAGATGTCGAATGCCATTGACTAACCCCTGACAAACACCAGCCAGAAAATCCAAATCCAAAGTCTCAATCCTATCGCTTTCTCGATGATAATGCGGATTTCGCATATTAGCAGTATCAGTCACCATAATAGCCGGATAACCATTATCCCAAAAAGGAACATGATCGCTGCGGCGAGTATCCGGCACAATTAAACCTCGATTCGGCACCGGTAGCCACTCGCAGGGCTGACCAGATTTGCGAATTTTCCTACTCAAATTAATCAAATCGGGAACCGTCCGCAAAGTGCCAATTAAAGCAATAAAATTGCCACTATTTGGATAAAAATATTTCAAGCCAGCGGGATAGCTTTGAGAATTAGGATTATGGTTGCAATAACCCAACATTTCCAAAGAAATCATTAACCGAATTGACTCTTGCTGTTGCTTGTATTTAGCTGCATGATGACGGCTTCCCAAATAACCGTATTCTTCCATATCGAAGGCGACTAATTGCACTGGATATTTGAGCGGCGCAGATGCGATCTCCCTTGCGAGTTCCAGCAAAACAGCAACACCAGTAGCATTATCATCGGCCCCAGGCGATCCGGGTACAGTATCGTAATGAGCACCAATTACGATCGGCTTTTCTTGCTTCTTTTCTTGCTTCCCCCCCTTAGCAAGGGGGGGACTGAGGGGGGGTAAATCCAAGATAAAATTGTGATGAATTCGCCCGCGCACCGCAAAATCGTCAATTTCTACAGTTCCCCACTGTGCCAACTGTTCGCGGATGTATTGCTGAGCATAAAAATGCCCTTCGGATGCGAGGTATGGATTGCGATCGCGTACAATTTGAATCAGATGGCTGTGCAAGCGTTGTTTGAGATTCATGCGATCGGAGATACAATGAGTACACTAAGATTATATGGGATTGAATTATGATTGGAGAAGTCAGAATCGAAAATTATAAGTCCATTCAAAAGCTGAAACTAGAGTTAGGACGAGTAACTGTATTGATCGGTGAAAATGGCTGCGGCAAGAGCAATATCCTAGAGGCGATCGCCCTTGCTTCTGCGGCGGCAGATGATAAGCTGGATAACGAGTTTTTAGCATCTAGGGGCATCAGAGTTACAGAACCTCAATTTATGCGATCGGCTTTTGAAAGGGAAAATTTAGATAAAGATATCAGCATTGAGTTAAGAGCGAATAAGGGACAACCATTCAGTTGTATTTTACAAAATGATAATGCTCCTTATTCTCAGTGGCTTAGTAAAACCTTTTTGGGTAATACTGAAACCTCTCTCAAGAATGCTGTTAAGCAGGTGGTTCAAAAATATGGCGGTCGAAACAAATTGATATCTATTTTAGAAGAAAAAAATGAGCTTTCCGAAGACCTTTTTTTAAGCTTTCAAAAGGAGGCAGAATCATTTAGTGAACTACTTGACGTAAATCTATTCGTAATTTACTCTCCTGAAAATCCCGCGTTACGAACTTTTGAAAAAGAAGGGCAAATTCAACCGTTAGGCATTAAGGGCGAAGGCTTATTTAAACTTATAAATGTCTTGAGTGTAGACCAAAACCAAGGTAAACTCAATCAAATCAAAGAAAATCTGCGATTGATAGATTGGTTTAAAGATTTTGAAGTTTCTCAAAATTTAGCAGCAATGCAAACTTCTATCCAAATCCAAGATAGGTACTTAGATACTCATTTAAGTTATTTCGACCAAAGAAGCTCGAATGAAGGATTTTTATTTTTACTGTTTTACTTTACCTTGTTCGTCAGCGATCTCACACCTAAATTTTTCGCAATAGATAACATTGACGCTTCCCTCAACCCCAGATTGTGTCGCAGATTAATGCAAGAATTAGTCGAATTAGCAAAAAAACACGACAAACAAGTTATCTTTACAACCCACAATCCGGCAGTTTTGGACGGTTTGGATTTAGAGGATGACGAACAGCGACTGCTTGTGATTTCTCGCAACCAATTAGGTTATACTAAAGCCAGACGCATTCTGGGTCCCAAACCTGTAGAGGGCCAAGAACCAGTAGAATTATCCGAGGCATTTTTGAGAGGCTATATCGGCGGACTTCCTAAGAATTTTTAATATGATTAGTTTTGGATTGATTGCAGAGGGACTGACTGACCAAATTGTAATAGAAGATATTTTAGCTGGATATTTTAAGAGTGCATATATAGAGGTGACACCTCTTCAGCCAAAAAGAGATAAATCCAAAACCGGCGGCTGGACTCTAGTATTTGATTATTGTAGGTCAAAAAAATTTCAAGAAGCATTTCAATTTATTGACTATATCATTATTCAGATAGATACGGATGTTTCAGAAGATTATGGTGTAGCAAAACAAGATGAAAACGGTGAGTTTACTCCCCAGCAGTTAATTGCAAAAGTTATTGAAAAGTTTAGAAATGCGATCGGCGATAATTTTTACAGCAGATATCAACAACAAATTATATTTGCCATCTCCGTACATTCTATTGAGTGTTGGTTGCTGCCCCTGTATTATACAGACAAGAAGAAACAAGCTAAAGTTAAGAACTGCCTCGATACTTTAAACCTGCAACTTGCGAAAAAACATAAGTTTACGATCGACGCTAATGCTAAAAATCCTGAATATTATCGAGTAATTTCAGAACAATATCGCAAGCATAAAGTTTTGATGAAGCATTACGCAGAAAATCCCAGTTTAAAAACTTTTATAGAAGAGATTCAAAGCAGAGGCATTAAGAGTGGTGATGAAGAGGAGTGGTAATGAAACAGGTTATTATGTCATATAATAGAAACATAGTTATCGGAGATTACCATGCAAGCATACAAACTTAGAGGTAAAATCGATGCAACTGGCAACTTGGTAGTTGTGGAACCCGTGAATATGCCGCCGGGAGATGTAGAAATCATCGTCTTGCAGCTACCTGATACGGTTAAACAAGCCAGCGCGTCAGAAAATGCGATCGCACCTGAAGCACCTCAAAAAAAGTTTAAAACTAACGTGAAGGCATTTCAAGGTTTATTCGATCGAGATGCTGTACCTGAACCGCTGGATTTTGACGATCCAGACAAACAAGCAAAATGGGAATATTTAAAGGAAAAACATAACTTGTGAAAATCCTGATAGACACCAATATAATAGTAGATGTTGCGCTCGAACGAGAACCTTTATTTGCTGAGAGCGATCGCATTTTAACTTTTGTTGAAGAAGCACAAATTCAAGGCTATATTTCAGCATCAACTTTTAGCGACCTTTACTATATTATCCGCAGAGACAGAGGCCGCGATTGGACGCTGGATTTTTTGCGGCAGCTAGCCACATTTTGTCAAGTCGCAACAGTAGATAACTCAGTTATTTCAATGGCATTAACTTGCAACTTCAAGGATTTTGAAGATGCGATTCAGTACAGCACTGCTGTAATCAATCTAATTGATGCCATTGTCACCCGCAACCCGCGAGATTTTCCGGTTACTACTCCTAGGATTGTAACTCCAAATCAGTTAATTCAAGAATTAACCAATTCTCCCTAAATTTCTCAAAGCGCTAAACTTCTGATTCCAATTCGCTAACCCGCAACTGCACGGGTAATTCTACAGAATTCAACTCAGACGACTCTAATAATCCTGTTGCTTCAACTTCTGCACTCGCTTCACCGTGCCGCACTTTCTTCAATTTCTCACCCAAAGTATCCCGCTGATTAATCAAATAAATACTCACCAAAGTCAGCCCGACTCCCATCGATTGCAGCGGATTCAACACCTCGCCCAAGAACAAATTGCCGAATAGCAAAGCAAATACAGGCGTAAGAAAGGTAAGAGAACTTAAACTTGTTAAACTGCCACTCGAAGCAAAATAAAAGAATAAACCGTAGGCGATCGCACTTCCGAACACAGTAGAATAACCTAACGCCATCCAGCCGGAAAAATCGATATTCACAAACTGATCAGACTCAGTTGCAGCCGAAATTGCCAACAGCGGCAAACCGCCCAAAATCATGTGCCAACCAGTCGCCACCACCGGGTCAACATAACGGCAAACCCAGCGCACCAAAACCGTACCCACAGCCATCGACAAAGCAGCCAACAGCATCAACCATTCTCCACCCTGAAACAACTGTTCGATTCCCGCAGAAACCTCCCTGTTTTCAGGATGAAAAAGCCCCAAAATCCAGCCATCAGGCAACCCGATCAAACTAATTCCAGCAACGCCAATAACTAATCCCAACCAGCCCCAAAAACCAATTTTTTCTTGAAACAGCCACAAACATAAAATCGCCACAGCTAGCGGCTGAGAATCAATCATCACCGAACCCAAACCCGCACCGGTTCTCGCCAAACCTTCGGCTAAAAAGCCTTGAAACAAAGTAGCGTCAACCAAAGCAAACAGTGAAATCCACAGCCAAGCTTTCCAACCCTGCGGCTGCGGTTTTCCCATCAGCGCCGCCGCCAACAGCACCAACACGCCCGCAGGTACTAAACGCACGAATGCCACAAACAGTGGCGTTGTGTGCGGCATCACCCCCTTCATCGCTACCATTGCGGTTCCCCACAGGAAAAACGGCGCAATTAGCAACAGCGGGGCAAAAGGCAGTTTTGAATCGGTAAGTTTTAGCTGCATGGGGAGGGCTCCAGATAATTGATGAGATTGATTCTCGTGGGGATGATGTAGTTTTGTTAAGCAATTTTTACAATTATATATTGGTGTTGAGTTAAATGCGATCGCACAAATCTCGGTCATTATGAACAGGCAAGATGCCTGTTCCACAAAATCAAGGTGGAACAGGCATCTTGCCTGTTGCGAACACAGGCACAACATCTACCCCGATGAATAAGGCACACTATAAGAAGTTAGCTACAAAAATCCGTAACATTGCCTGTACACTGCCCATGATTTGGCCATTCAAGCCCCGCTACCGCAAACAAATCGCCCGTATCGAAATCACCGGAGCCATTGCCGGAGAAACCCGTAAACGAGTCCTAGAAGCTCTCAAAACCGTTGAAGAACGCAAATTTCCCGCCTTGCTGCTGCGGATAGACAGCCCCGGCGGCACTGTGGGCGATTCCCAGGAAATTTACAGCGCCCTCAAGCGTTTGCGCGAAAAAGTCAAAATTGTTGCCAGTTTTGGCAATATTTCAGCTTCTGGCGGAGTTTACATCGGCATGGGAGCCGAGCATATCGTTGCTAATCCCGGTACAATTACCGGCAGCATTGGCGTGATTATCCGGGGTAACAATCTAGAACGGCTGTTAGAAAAAGTAGGCGTTTCTTTTCAGGTGATTAAATCGGGGCCGTATAAAGATATCTTGGCATTCGATCGCGAATTGACCGATCCGGAACAGCAAATTCTGCAAGACTTGATCGACACCAGCTACCAGCAATTCGTGGAAACCGTTGCGGAAGCCCGAAACTTGGGTGTTGAGAAAGTGAAAAGTTTTGCCGACGGTCGCGTTTTTACTGGTCAGCAAGCCTTAGAATTGGGTTTGGTCGATCGACTGGGAACAGAAGAGGACGCTCGCCGCCTTGCCGCCGAACTCGCAGGCCTCGACCCGGAAAAAACCGAGTCTTGCACGCTAGAAAAACAAAAACCTTTCCTAAATCGTGTCTTGGGGAGTAGTCTGGATATATCCGGGCTTTCAGCTTACAATAATTTGCTGGAATTCGAGCTTTCTACTAGCGGTTTGCCGCTGTGGATGTATCGCCCGTGATTAAATAGTCAGTTGGCAGTGGACAGTAGTCAGTTGGCAGTGGTAATTGGTAATTAGTAATTAGTAATTGCAACTAGCAACTGACAACTAGCAACTGACAACTAACAACTGACAACTGACTACTGAACAACTGACTAATATGGAGGAATTTTGCGTGGATTGGCAAGTGCGGGGGATTCGTGGGGCTACTACTGCTAGCGAGAATTCGGTGGCAGCAATTCGAGAAGCGGTGAGAGAATTATTAGATGAATTAGAAGCAAAAAATGATATAAATCCAGATTTAATTATTAGTGCTACGTTTTCTGCTACTCGTGATTTAGATGCTGTGTTTCCGGCTGCGATCGCCCGCGAACGTCCTCACTGGTGTAATGTTCCTTTGTTGGACGTACAGCAAATGCACGTTGAGGGTGCTTTGGAACGCTGCATCCGGTTTTTAATTCACGTTAACTGGCCGGCACATACTGAAATTTATCATCCTTATTTGCGGGGAGCTCAAAATTTGCGCCCGGATAGGAATTTAGCGGTGGCGGTGGCTGGGGAAATTTAGACTTGGCGATTGTGAATGTCGATCGCCCCGACAACTCAAAAAGTCAAACACTCGTAGACTCACGGGCCCCCAGAAACCGGGTTTTTTCCTCAGAAGACGCCCTACAGCCGACGAAAACCGCAAAAACCCGGTTTCTGGGATTTTGTCGCCCCGACAACTCAAAAAAGGCTCTCGTCGGATTTGACTCTCTTTCTTGTTGACAAATTGCAGGTTAAATGAGGATGTTTTATGAATAGAACAAACTTACTATCTCGAATCTCGATCGATCCCAATATCGGCTATGGTAAACCCTGCATTCGGGGACATCAAATCTGGGTTTCTGTGATTCTAGATTGCCTAGCTAGTGGCTCGACTATTGAGGAAATAATTCAGCAGTATCCTAGTATAGGGCGAGAGGATATTCTTGCTTGTATTGCCTATGGTGCTGAAATAATTGAGCGAAATAGCGAACCTCACCAGTTAGTAAGTCTCAAGCCCGATCGAGTGATTTATGCCGAGTTTTCAGAAATGGCAAACGATCTAGAATATCAAGCAGAAGCTTTGGCAATTTGTCAAGAATTTGAGACAGCCGACTGGGAAGCATTGCTAATAGGTGAGTCGGAATATGAGACGCGGTGAAGTTTATGATGCTGATTTTGAACCTGTTCAAGGTTCAGAGCAAGGAGGGACTCGCCCAGCGATTATTGTTAGCAACGATTCGATAAATGCGTCGAGTCAAGTTGTGCTTGTGGTTCCTTGTACCACTTATCGCCCACCACGCCGCATTTATCGGAGTCAGGTACTGATAATTGCTCCTGATGGAGGATTCGATCGAGACTCAATAGCACTTGGAGAGCAAGTTCGCGCTTTGGCGAAAAGTCGCCTTTTACGTAAACGCGGGACACTTTCTGAGTCTACTGTGGTGCAATTGGATAGCGCTTTGTCGATCGCCTTGGATTTATCTAATCAATAGACTTGGCGCCTGTGAAAGTCGATCGCCCCGACAACTCCAAAAGTCAAACATTCCTAGACTCACGGGTTCTGAGAAACCGGGTTTTTTCCTCAGAAGATGCCTTACAGCCGACGGAAACCCCAAAAACCCGGTTTCTGGGATTTTGTCGCCCCGACAACTCAAAAAAGGCTCTCGTCGGATTTTACTCTCAAGGGGTTGACAAGTTGCAGGTTAAGGTGTATGGTGAGTTTGCGAGTTGCAAAGCTCGATCGCTCCAGAACGTTGAAAATTGCATAGTTTTTTTTTGGATCTGCGGCTAGTTTCAGTGTCGCAGATCGGCAATCGACGCACCTCGGGCGATCGGCAAAACCCTGATTTTTTCGTTGGGGTGCGTCGATTACTCTGATACCAAGGGTTACGGCTTGCAAGCAACTGAGCTTATTGCAGGTTTTAGGGTCTTATTGACAGGTAAAAAATGGTGCGTCGATTTGAGGCTTGAAACCCTTTCTGGGTAAGGCTCCCTGGCCGAAGAGTCTCCTTTACCACTTCCCCGCGAGGGGATTGAAACGCCTGCATTGACACCTTAAGTCTACAGAAAGACCAGTCTCCTTTACCACTTCCCCGCGAGGGGATTGAAACATTTTTGCAACGCACCCTGAAGTTTTTTAAACTTGTCTCCTTTACCACTTCCCCGCGAGGGGATTGAAACACATGCTAGACTAGGTAACTAGAACTAGATGTCTAGTCTCCTTTACCACTTCCCCGCGAGGGGATTGAAACGCTCATTCTCGAGCCCATGCTGGGCACCCTCTTCAGGTCTCCTTTACCACTTCCCCGCGAGGGGATTGAAACCTCATTGCATCCTCTATAGATTCAATAGTTTCGTTTGAGTCTCCTTTACCACTTCCCCGCGAGGGGATTGAAACTGTTCGTTTACCACGGAGCAGTGATTTGTATCACTCGGTTTGACCGAGTAAAGTCTCCTTTACCACTTCCCCGCGAGGGGATTGAAACAATTGTTCGTCGCGGTTTAGCTGCTACTTTGTGTACTGTGGTGTCTCCTTTACCACTTCCCCGCGAGGGGATTGAAACGCTTAGAAAAACTTGAGTAACTAATGCTGCTTCAGTCTCCTTTACCACTTCCCCGCGAGGGGATTGAAACTTAAACTGTTCAAAGCTTAGGTTGGCTTGATTGGCAAGATGTCTCCTTTACCACTTCCCCGCGAGGGGATTGAAACCAGTGAGTAAAATATCATGAGCGTTGGTGTCGGCATTATGTCTCCTTTACCACTTCCCCGCGAGGGGATTGAAACGCAAGGACTTCCCCTCACCCTCGGTTCCGTAAACTGTCTCCTTTACCACTTCCCCGCGAGGGGATTGAAACTCTGTTCCTGGTACCTAAATAGCGAAAGTGCTATGGTCTCCTTTACCACTTCCCCGCGAGGGGATTGAAACTTAACGCTCAGACTGTTGTTAACAACAACGGTTCTGCTCCTGTGTCTCCTTTACCACTTCCCCGCGAGGGGATTGAAACAGCTTGGAGGTCTTCCTTCAAAGTGGCTGGCACAATTGGGTCTCCTTTACCACTTCCCCGCGAGGGGATTGAAACTTCCAAGCGGCAAGCCATCGTACTCTTGTTGGCAGCCAAGAGTCTCCTTTACCACTTCCCCGCGAGGGGATTGAAACAGTATAGCCCCACCGATTTATATCAGTTAAGCTTTGCGTCTCCTTTACCACTTCCCCGCGAGGGGATTGAAACCCTTGTATAACTCGAAAGTGAGCTTCGCAAGGTATTGTCTCCTTTACCACTTCCCCGCGAGGGGATTGAAACTTCACACAATTCGACCATAGTTTTCGTTTTTAGTAGTGTCTCCTTTACCACTTCCCCGCGAGGGGATTGAAACTTCTTCTTACCCAAATTATTCAGAGCTACAATATTGTAGTCTCCTTTACCACTTCCCCGCGAGGGGATTGAAACAAAAAGCTAATTCTTATGCGGCGGCGTTCTTTGGTCTCCTTTACCACTTCCCCGCGAGGGGATTGAAACATTTTGTCATATTCTACATACCTTGGTTATTTGACCGTCTCCTTTACCACTTCCCCGCGAGGGGATTGAAACGCTTGTGTTGGGGTGCAAGGATTTAAATCCGGTGCAGTCTCCTTTACCACTTCCCCGCGAGGGGATTGAAACGGTTATAAATGGGGTAATTTGGAAACTAGACGATACCGTCTCCTTTACCACTTCCCCGCGAGGGGATTGAAACTTCAAATTGCTGGGTCTCGTGACTCCAAAAAGTCTCCTTTACCACTTCCCCGCGAGGGGATTGAAACTTTAAGCCTCTCCATATCTTCCTGTTTGATTCCCTCGTCTCCTTTACCACTTCCCCGCGAGGGGATTGAAACTTTTTTTGCCATCGCTACCAGTGCCCGACATGATTGCGTCTCCTTTACCACTTCCCCGCGAGGGGATTGAAACGTACCATTGTCCTTCATAACTTTGAAGATAAAGTATTGTCTCCTTTACCACTTCCCCGCGAGGGGATTGAAACGTTACAGTATAATCTAAAGATTTATACCATTTCAGTTGTCTCCTTTACCACTTCCCCGCGAGGGGATTGAAACCTTGTGTTAGCTCCTCGAATTTTTTCTGCTGAGTCTATCTCGTCTCCTTTACCACTTCCCCGCGAGGGGATTGAAACATTCCTAGAGATAGGATACCGCTGAATAAAGCTGGATTAATGTCTCCTTTACCACTTCCCCGCGAGGGGATTGAAACCATTATTCCGGCTGCGTTTGGCGAGTAACCAGTTTCGTGTCTCCTTTACCACTTCCCCGCGAGGGGATTGAAACACTGTTGGGGCCTTCCGACCCTGCCATACAGATCATCGTCTCCTTTACCACTTCCCCGCGAGGGGATTGAAACGGTCTGTGTAACTCTCTACTATTGTAAAAGCGGCTAAGTCTCCTTTACCACTTCCCCGCGAGGGGATTGAAACTTTACCGAAGGCACGGCATGTCTGCGAAGTATTGACAGTCTCCTTTACCACTTCCCCGCGAGGGGATTGAAACTTTTTCCTGAGACACACATATTGTCTCCATCTTCCCATTCTCGTCTCCTTTACCACTTCCCCGCGAGGGGATTGAAACATTACGCGAATCTCCGCCGTCTTTATTGCTGCTGAGAGAGTCTCCTTTACCACTTCCCCGCGAGGGGATTGAAACCTCTAAACCATTGACACTAATAGTCTTAAACATTCCGTCTCCTTTACCACTTCCCCGCGAGGGGATTGAAACTTTTGGCTTGATGCCTTGCACCATATATTTCCTTGGAAATGTCTCCTTTACCACTTCCCCGCGAGGGGATTGAAACACTTATCACCTACTGGGTCTATTTGTTTTTTGTTTCTTGTCTCCTTTACCACTTCCCCGCGAGGGGATTGAAACTTACTAGCTAGGAGCTTGTAAAATAGGGAAGTTTTGAGTCTCCTTTACCACTTCCCCGCGAGGGGATTGAAACTAAAATTACCACCATCTTTCAAGTACATTTGAGCTTGGTCTCCTTTACCACTTCCCCGCGAGGGGATTGAAACTACTTGAGCTGCATTGCTTCCCAGTTCTGTTGCAAGTGTCTCCTTTACCACTTCCCCGCGAGGGGATTGAAACATTTCGGTATCGGTTTGGATATTCCGATCAGTCGCAATGGTCTCCTTTACCACTTCCCCGCGAGGGGATTGAAACTTGCGGATGTACCAAGAAATAAAGCCATGATCGTTTCGTCTCCTTTACCACTTCCCCGCGAGGGGATTGAAACCACATCTGCTGGAAATTTTTCCATTTCTTTGCAACGCCAGAATTTATGCACTCCGACGAAAGAAACCGGGTTTTTTACCGAATCTGTGGACTACAACCACATAATTTTCGTAAAAAAACCCGGTTTCTGGGCCCCTACTTAGCTTCTTTACCACTTCCCCAAGAGGGGATTGATATCAAATCCCGTGGCATCGGAATTAATCTTACCCACAGTCAGGAGACGGCAGTACCTTTCGTCGTGTCAACTTAAGGTAAAACCGATAGTCCGTCAGGGGTTGAAACCCCTCCCTCAAAGTGAAAGTCCTCTAAAAGAGGACTAATGAGTTCTTCAGTCCTCTTTTAGAGGACTTTAGCTATGAGACAGGGAATTCATTCCCTGGCGGAGTGCCGGGTGGGAGGAGTGGCGGCAGCGCCTTTGGTAGTGTCAACTTAAGGTAAAACCGATAGTCCGTCAGGGGTTGAAACCCCTGCCTCAAAGTGAAAGTCCTCTCAAAGAGGACTAATGAGTTCTTCAGTCCTCTTTGAGAGGACTTTAGCTATGAGACAGGGAATTCATTCCCTGGCGGAGTGCCGGGTGGGAGGAGTGGCGGACTAAAAGCTTAAGTTGACACCACCAAAGGCAGTGTCGTTTCCCTACTCAAACCATTACCCCCAATTGCATTTGCCTTCTTCCTTCTGCCATACAAAAAAAACCCGGCCTCTCAAAGAAACCGGGTTTTTTGTCAATCAGACGCTTTCTTGTGATGCAGCCTAATCCCTAAAAAAATGTCATATATAAAACTCCAAAAGTCCTTTTTCCCTTCCAATATTCCCAAAGTTTGAGGAGAACCTTTCTCATCCAACAGCGGCTTGACAGCCTCATAAGCAGGCTTGTAATTGTACCAAGGAATAGAAGGCCACAAGTGATGAATCAGATGATAATTCTGCCCCAAAATCAAGATATTTAGAATAGGACTAGGATATACTCTGGCATTTTTCCAACGATCGCGATCGTGAAACGGACGGTGCGGCAAATAATCAAAAAATAACCCCAACGCCAACCCCACCACCAAAGCCGGAGAAAACCAAAAATTCAGGACGTAACCTAAATGGTCGTACTGAATCGAGATATAGACGATCGCGATCACAAACAAACGGCTGAGAAACCATTCCAATAATTCGTATTTCCGCCACAGCTTGCGCTTAAAAAAGAAAATCTCGTGGTAAAAAAACCTCGCAGCAATCAACCACAAAGGCCCGCCGGTCGAAACATAATGGTCTGGATCGTTATCTGGGTCATTAACGTGGGCGTGATGCTGCATATGTACCCGCGTAAACACCGGGAAAGCAAAACCCAACATCAGCGCGCTACCGTGTCCCAAAATAGCATTGATCGTCCGATCGCGATGGGCTGCATTATGAGACGCATCGTGAATCACAGTTCCAGCCATGTGCAAAGCCAACACGTTCAGCGAAAAACAGCACCACTGCGGCCATCCCCAGCACCAGAAACCCAAGTTAGAAATCACGAGAATCGCTACTGAACTCAAAAACAGCAGCAGTGTCGGATTAAAGTCACCGGGAGGACTCAGAAACTCTTTCGGCACTGTCAGCGGCCGTCCTGCCTCCGACATCTTTGTTAGCACTCCATAATATTTCACACTTGCGTAGTATAAGATACAAGCCTCTAAATAGTAAACTTTTGTGAAATAACTGTATCTAATCTCGATCGCCCGTCGTCTGCATATAAATCAGAGTTTGTTGCTTGGCAAGCTTACCGATGTTACATTCGCACAACGCTCTTGGGAAACCAACAAAAATGAATGGGTATATCTGTATATTTGTCAAGGCCTAAATCTAAAGTTATTTTGAAGAAAAGCCGATCGAACAGAAAAGATTACCGATCGGTAAAAAGTCAGATATTCTATATATTGTTCAATACCTACTTTTTTGACGACTATCAAAATTTTTAAGACTTCAGACTAGCGTCATTGCTTGTAGTGCAAAGAAGAAACGTTAGCCGAAATTTAAACAAGAAATCCACCTGCCTCCCCAGAACACCGCTGATGCAATTGCCAAAAGCCCTACGCCGGACTAAAATCGTCGCCACCATTGGCCCAGCAACTTCCGACCCACAAGTGCTGCGCCAGCTTATAGAAGCAGGTGCCACAACTTTGCGACTCAACTTTTCCCACGGAACAGAAGAAGACCACCAGCGCAGCATTCGCTTAATCCGGCAAACATCCTTTGAACTCAACCAGCCGGTAGCCATCCTCCAAGACCTCCAAGGCCCGAAAATTCGTTTAGGGCGCTTTGAGACAGGCTCTATAGTTGTCAAAAACGGCGATCCTTTCATTCTCACCAGCCGCCAAGTTCCCGGCACCGAGCTCATTTCTTCCGTCACCTACGACCCCCTAGCAGACGAAGTTCCAGAGGGAGCAGTGATTCTGCTAGACGACGGCAAAGTGGAAATGCTGGTGGAAAAAGTAGACCGCGCGGCGCGGGAATTGTACTGCCGCGTCGTCGTCGGCGGGCCGCTTTCCAACAACAAAGGCGTGAATTTTCCGGGAGTTTACCTGTCAATTAAAGCGCTGACAGATAAAGACCGCAAAGATTTAATGTTCGGCCTCGACCAAGGTGTCGATTGGGTGGCCCTGAGCTTTGTGCGAAATCCCCAAGATGTGCTCGAAATTAAAGAGCTCATTGCTAGTGCGGGCAAGCAAGTACCGGTGATTGCCAAGATCGAAAAGCACGAGGCGATCGAACAAATGGAGGAAATTCTCACCCTTTGCAACGGCGTGATGGTCGCCCGCGGCGATTTGGGAGTGGAACTACCCGCCGAAGACGTGCCGATTTTGCAAAAGCGGCTGATTGCTACGTCCAACCGCCTGGGTATTCCGGTAATTACCGCTACCCAGATGCTCGACAGCATGGTCAACAATCCCCGTCCCACCCGCGCCGAGATTTCCGACGTGGCCAACGCGATTCTGGACGGAACTGATGCAGTGATGCTGTCCAATGAAACTGCTGTCGGCAAGTTCCCCGTCGAAGCGGTGGCGACGATGGCAAGAATTGCGGTGCGGATGGAGAGGGAAGGAATTAAGCGGAATATTAGGAATGTAGAAGATATTGGTCGATCGATCCCCAACGGCATCAGCCAAGCAGTCAGCCAAATTTCCGAACAGTTGAACGCGGCCGCCATCATGACGCTGACCAAAACCGGCGCTACAGCCCGAAATGTCTCGAAGTTCCGACCGAAAACTCCGATTTTGGCAGTTACTCCTCACGTAGACGTAGCCCGACAACTGCAATTAGTATGGGGAGTAAAACCCTTGCTGGTGCTGGATTTGCCCTCCACAGGCCAGACATTTCACTCTGCCATGACAGTCGCCCAGGAAAAAGAGTTAGTGTGCGACGGAGATTTAGTGGTGATGACCGCCGGTACTCTGCAAGGGGTTGCCGGATCGACGGATTTGATCAAAGTTGAAGTAGTGACAGCAGTTTTAGGCAAAGGCACCGGTGTCGGTTTGGGATCGGTGAGTGGCCTAGCCAGGGTTGCTCGCACTGCTGCGGATGTAGGCAATTTCCACCCTGGAGAAATTTTGGTAGTGGAACACACAAGCGTCGCTTTTGTGGAGATGATTCGGAAAGCCGCAGGTGTGGTAACGGAGGAGGACAGTTTGACTTCTCACGCCGCGATTATCGGTTTGCGCTTGGGCGTGCCAGTCATGGTGGGCGTAAAGAATGCGACGCGGGTAATTCGGGACGGAACTATGCTGACGCTGGATATGCAGCGGGGTTTAGTTTATTCTGGGGCCAGAGGTGGCTCAACTGACACGGAAGTGACAGTTTAACTGTTGGTGAGCTAGGAGTTGTGGAATTTTGAATTAAATTCTACAACTCGTTGCTTTTTTCGCTTAGGTTGTGCTATAATTCAAAATTGTCTGTGCCGATGTAGCTCAGGGGTAGAGTATTCGATTCGTAATCGAACGGTCGTGGGTTCAAATCCCACCATCGGCTTTAGGGTTTGTCGAGTGTCAAATTATTTGTCTGCGTTGACAGATTGTTGTACTTATTGACAAATTAATACGATCGCTCAGCTTGGGCTGAGGGGAAGTTTGTTGTGCAGGTGTGGTTAGATGTGATTTATGGGCGATCGCGTGAGAGAGTAAAGGAGTAGGGTGCGATCGCTCCAAATGGTAGAGCTTGATATGGAGAGGGCGATCGTATGACTGAAAACAGGTGAGCCTGTGATTCCGGTATGGTTATATCAGATACAGCATTTGGCAAGTAGGTTAGCAGGGGAGAACGAGAGTGCTATTGCCCTATTGCCTCTGTTGGGAGTGCTATTGCCTCTGTTGGAATAGTGCGCCTTGTCAGAGATACCAGGCTAGAGATACCAGAAAAAAATTTAGCTTTTAAGCCTTTCTCAGGTTAAGATTAAGAAACAATAAAAGCCACTATCTAGAAAAATGCCTCTCGCACCACCCCCAAAAGCAAAAGCCACTATCCGCTTGATGGGTCAGGAAATGGAGAATTGTGAAGTCCCCATCGAAATTTTAGTGCGTGTTCTAGGTGGATTGCAACAAATTATTTACCTACTCGCTACTGTCGAAGAAAAAGGGACAGTGAAACAACGATTTAAAGTGCCTTTGGAAATGCAGCAGCGTTATGCTTTACGTGCTAGCATTCCTCAACCTGGAAGCTATACCCTTCCAATTGTGCTGAACTCAGGTTTTAATAGTCACTTGGGCAATTATACAGAAATTATGGAAAAACTGGAGTATTTTTTTTCCAGTTTAATCCATTCAAACTTTAAGCAAATTCAGGATATTTTCCCAGATTCAAAACTCAGGAATAGAGCTTTATTAGAAAGTAAAAGAATCCTACCAAAAGCCGGAGAAAATTGGAGTTTAGGATTTTCACGACCTGATAGACCTGAATTAAATCTCACCAACGGATCTACCGCTTATATCAATGGCTGGCTCAATCAAGAATCCTCTGAAGATACTGTAATGACAGTCACAGGAGAACTAATTCGCATTGACTTTGATAAACGCACGGTAGTTTTAAAGTATCCACCTACTCACCAGGAAATCGAATGTTTTTACCTGGAAGAGTTAGAAGATTCAATGATTGAAAATCGTCGCCAGCTAATGCAGGTAACAGGTCAGTTTACTTTGGATGCTGAGGGTCATCCTACTAAACTAACAGATGTTACCAGAATAGAACCCGTAGAACTATCTCCCATTATTTTGCGAGAAATTTCCTGGTTGGAGAGAAAGCTTATTTGCAAAAATCCCCTAAGACTGACCCCTAAAATGGATGAAGATACCAGTCAATTATTTGTGGTTGAAGAACCTAACATAGGGATTCACGTTTTTGCTTATACTCGTGATGATTTAATTTATGAAATTAATGAACAAATTGTGATGATGTGGGATGAATATGCCAAAGCGAGTGTTGAGGATCTAGCCTCAGATGCTCAACATTTAAGAAAGCAGTTACTCAACCAAATTGAAGAGGTCTAGAATGCCACGCCCGAAATCAAAAGTTGAGTCTGGATTATTAAAAAAGGGATTTCAAGAGTCAGAAGGAGATCATCATTATTTCATTTACTTTACCCAAGATGGCAAAAAAACACGAGCAAGGACTAAAACAAGCCATACAAAGAAGATGAAGGATATTCCCGATAGTCTTTTGGGGGAGATGGCAAAACAGTGTTATTTAGCAAAGCAACAATTTTTAGATTTGATTGATTGTCCACTGACTCAAGAAGACTATGAAAAAATTCTCCAAGCCAAAGGAATTATAAATACTTCTGATACTTCACCATTTCCCCAAACTCCAGAAAACAATGCTGACACTGGCCATCCACCCAAAGGGCCGACACCTTAAACCGCGCCCCACAATGAGGACACTCCGATCGCAACCTTAACCCCTGCTTTTCGCACCCCTGCGTTTGCTGAAACTGCAACTCAATCTTGTGACAAGGGGACTCGGCATAACACGCCCCACATAACCTTGGAGGCTCCAACTTCCCCAACCCAGTCGGCGTTAACTCACTCGCCCGCCGAAACCACCCCAAAAGAGGACTTACATTCCTGACTAGAAACCGGGCATCGTATTACTTTGGGGGCCGGGGGAGGCGAAAACTCAGGGGACTGAGGATTTGATTGAGAGTTCGCAGTTGTTCAGCAGTACCCAAACAAATCAGCATATCTCCTCCTTCGATCGCAGTTTCTCCAGTAGGCCCCACAATCAAAGTTCCGCCAGCGCGCCGGACTGCTAAAACCAAGGCCCCCGATTGCGATCGCAACTTGGCATTTCTCAAAGTTTGCCCGACGTAGACACAACTATTGGGATCGACCAAAAATTCCTCCATGTAAAAAGAACTATCGGTGCCCGTCAAAACACCGTCTAAAAAATCCATAACTTGAGGCCGCAAAGCCGCCGCCGCCATGCGTTTTCCCCCGGTAATGTAGGGGGATACGACTGCATCGGCGCCGCCCCGCTGCAACTTCTTTACCGCTTCTTCTGTGGTGGCGCGGGCGATCGCCCGTACCTTCGGATTCAGAGTTTTCGCCGACATGACAGTGTATAAATTCTCGGCATCCGAAGGCAAAGCTGCTACTATGCAAATTGCGCGATCGATCCCCACATTCACCAAAGTTTCGTCCAAAGTCGCGTCTCCTTGCACAGCCGTGTACCCCAGTGCCAAAGCTGCCTCAACCGACTGCACCGCTGAATCTATCACCACAAAAGAGATATATTCGGCCTGAAATTCCAAGGCAATTTGGCGGCCAGTGCGCCCAAAACCGCAGAGAATGTAATGCCCGATCAAAGAATCTACCAATCGTCGCTGCTGCCTAATTCTTGCTCCTTCTTGAAAATATCCTTCAATCAGCGCTTCTGTAAAGCGGTTGACGATGAAACCAATCACAATCACGCCCATCAAAATCAGGCATATAGTAAACATTCGCCCGCGTTTGCCGAGGGGGTGAAGTTCACCGTAGCCCACAGTTGCTAGGGTAAAGACTGTCATGTAAGCCGCATCTAGCAAAGGCCATTTTTCCATCTGCCAATACCAGAGAGTACCCGTGCATACAATGCCCCCAAGGGCGATGACTCCGTTTCTTAAGTCTTTTTGCAGGCGCTGGTATTTTTGTTCTAGAGTTGAATACACCGATCGGGCTGACCTATTACCTATTACCTGCTACCAATTTTAACGATATCAGCCCTAGACGCAGGGGCGGTCAAAAAGCCAGTTTCTGCCTAGATACTTTGCTGCCAAACTCAAGATTTTGACTCTTAACCCGGTTTTTTTTGCGTGAGTTCGGACTGAGTTCCAATCCCATCGCAGAGGTGGCGATTGTTTTGATTTGCGATCGGATTTGTCTGCAAATAATTGCGGACTCCATTACAACCCTGCTGCAATAAATCGTCAAGATTAAAATTCCACAGCATCACCGTACCGTCAGCACTAGCACTAGCGATCGCTTTGCCGTCTGGACTAAAACTCGCACTCCAAACAGCATCCTTGTTACCTTTTAAAGTTTTGAGCAACGTACCGTCAATGTTCCACAGCCTCAGCATTTTGTCTGTGCTTGCAGATAGCAAAATTTGGCTGTCTGGACTAAAGCTGATATTTGTCACTCCACTTGTATGCTTTAAAATACTTAGCGGTGTGCCGTCTTTGCTCCAAATTCTCGCAGTTCCCCCAGCACTTGCAGCCGCCAGCATGGCTCCGTCTGGACTGAAAGTTACACTCATAATTTTATCACTTTCCATCTGTAAAGTTCGGAGCAATTTGATATCGGTGCTGGCTTCGATTGACTGCTGTTTTTGCAACTTTTCCGTAACCTTTCTCAAACTCCAAAGTTTAACAGTGCCATCAGTACCAGCCACAGCAATTATCTGACCGTCTGGGCTAAAACTCGAGCTGGTTATCCAACCTCGCTCCACTTGAAAAGTTGACAATTCTTCACCGCTGATTTTCCAGAGTTTAACAGTGCCATCGGCACTGGCAGAAGCAATAATATTACCATCTGGACTCAAAGAGACGCTTGTTATTTGAGCGCTATGTCCTTTAAAATTGTGGATCAATGTGCCATTTTTTTGCCAAATTTTTACAGTTTGGTCGTCGCTTGCTGAGACAATAATCTGACTGCTAGGATTGAAGATGGCCCTGATAATTTTATCCGTATGCCCTGTTAATGTTGCTTGCAAAGTTCCATTAGTTTGCCAAAGTTTGATATAATTATCATCGGTAGCAGTCACAATTGTTTGACTGTCGGGACTGAAACTCGCGAAAGCAAGGGTACTGGCTTGAGTCTGCAAGCGGCGGCGTTCCCGAAAGTTGTAAACTGCCTGTTCGAGGGCGATCGCCACTCGCATCTGAATATCTGAACTCACTCCGAGCGATCGTTTCATTTCTGTAACAGCTCTGATGCTTTCTAGCAGAGCTTCCTCTTTTTTATCCGCAGCAAATAGCGTTTCTGATAGCAAACTGAGAGTGAGAATTTTGTTGTTTCTTTCTTCGATTGACGGTTTTACCCAAAAAGTTACTATCAGGATTGATATTAGTATGACTGCGGCTCCTGTAACTGTTTGCACTCTCAGTTGTTGCTCGCGCCAAAGTTTAACTGCAATCGCTTTTTTCTGCTTTTGTGCTTCGCTTAGTTCCTCTAGTAACTTTTTTTCGCGGCGCAGTTGTTCAATTTCAGTTTGAGTTTGTTTTTCGCGATCGCGCAATTTGGCAAATTCCGCTTCTTGACTCGCACCTAAAAATTGATAATCTTGGGTGCTCAAGCTTTTATTAGCCGCCCACTGTCGGGCATCTTCCAGTGCTTGACCGCGCAACAAGCGAGATTCGTCTTGACAATTTGTAGCTATCCATGCTGTTAGGGATTCAGCATAGGGGCGCAAGTCGCCGAGTGCTTTTTCTAGCCAGTCGTGGCTGAATATAGCTGCGTAAATGCGGTTGGATACGGTTAATTTTCCGGCTCGTTTTACTACTAATCCGCTCAGCCGCAATTCTGTTTGTTCGGGAGTATCATCCGCGCAGATTCCCCCACCACCTTTTAACAAGGGTAATTCGGGCATTTTATCGCCCCAGATTAAGGGGGGTTGGGGGGGATCGCAGGGTGGCAATATTTTTTGATATAGTCCTAATAACCTACTGGCGTGGTGCTGACTCCTGAGAAGGCGATCGCGAATTGTTTTGATGTGTACTGGTTCATCGGACGATTCCCAATTATCAATAATATGTGATTGCACTATCTCGCTAATTAATAATTGATTTGTAGTAAAATTTTCGGTTTTGCTTTCATCCGTTGAGTCTGATATAATAGACGCCAAAGCTAAGCTTTTTACATGGTGCAGAATCAGCTTGCAAAGCTTTTGAGTCAGAAATGGCTGCCCTCCAGTCCAATCCAAAATCTCTTTTAAAACCTCTTGAGGATTGTCTACTTTTCCCTCAAATCCCTTTGCTAAAGGCAGAGCTTCCTGTAATGTAAAACCGTGCAATTCAATTGCTAAACCGATATTAAAAGGCGTGCGAGTTGCATCGGTAATTAAATCCGATGGCGTAGCTACTCCCAGCAAAGCAAATGTAATGCGCTGGTATTCTGAATTGTGAGCGCGTTTATTGTAGCAACATCTAATTAATGCAAAGAAATCGTCTAGCGGTTCTTGGAAACTCAGAACGCTATCAATTTCATCAATAAAAATGACCAGGTTTTGAGAAATTTTGACCAGCAGCAATTCTTCAATTAACTCTCCTAAGCGCTGCACCGGCGACATCAACTCTCTCTCCCGCCACCAAGCCATAAACTCGACTGGGTTAAACAGGTTGAAGCTGCACAATAGCTTGTAAGCGACGCCGCCGTACCACTTATCTAGAGAGACTTGCTGGTTGCCAATGTCCGAAAGGTCGATCGTAGCACAGGCAATGCCATCAGCCGAGAGTTTTTGTACAGTTCGCACCAGCAAACTGGATTTGCCCATTTGTCGGGAATTGAGCACGTAACAAAACTCTCCAGCTTTGAGGGCTTGATAAAGTTCTGAGTCAGCTTGTCGCACTACATAAGTAGGTGCATTTTGCGGGAGACTGCCGCCGATTTGATATTGGTAATCCACTGTCATTATCTAGCCTCTAGTCATAAGTTTGTGGCATTTCAATGGTGCCTGGAGCACAAGCAATTTTACCATTTTGATAAGTTGGTTCTGGTGGTTTGATTGTACCAGGAGAATCAGATCGGCACAATATAGATGTGGTCGTTATTTTATTTTTAGAAGCATTTGACTCAACTTTTGTAGCAGGAATTACAAAAACTGCACCGACAAAGCTTTTAAGATCTTTATGCTTTGAGACTCCATAATTAAATGTTGCTTTGTTTGTTGTAGGGTGGGAATATTTGTAATTTTCTGTCTCGGTTTTAATATTGCGAATTCTTAAAGCCTTAACAGAAGAGCTAAAAACACTTTTTTCGGCAAAATAGGCTTGCTGACGTTTGTTGATTAAGCTAATATAATCTCTGGGTTCCCATTGCTTGTTGTTCCTAAGCTTAACCTGAAAGGATGGCACAGCTACCGAAGCCAATACTCCAATCACGATTAAAATCGCTAAGCATCCACCAACATTCGATGCAAGGCTAGCTGATTTATAATTTTGTTGACTCATAGTTTTGTATCCTCTCTGTTTGTAGTAAAAACTTTAGTCCGGTAAATTTCAATTGAATGCCGACTTTATATTAGTAATCGACAGTCATTATATTGCGTATAGTTAGATTACTGGGGTCATTGTTTTGTACCTTTACCACAAGCAATTTTACCATTTTTATAGGTTGGTATCGATGGTTTAATTGTACCGGGAGAATCTGATTGGCACAAGATGGTTATGGTTATTATTTCATCTTTAAGGGCATTGGAAACCACTTTTTTAGCATGAACTACAAAGACACCGCCAACACAGCTTTTCAAGTCTTTTGTCTTAGATAATCCATAATTAAATGCTGTTTTTTTAGTAGCTATAACTGAATATTTGCCGTTTGCTGTTTCTGTTTTAATGCGAATTTCTAAAGCCTTAACAGAAGTGGCAAAAGCACCTTTTTCTGCAAAGTGAGCCTGCTGAGCTCTGTTCATTGCATTAACATAGTGTTGGGGTTCCGAACCCTTTGCCTTCCCAGCCTGCTTCAGAAATGATGGCAGAGTGATCGCGCCAATGACTCCAATGCCCATTAAAAGCAATAAGCATCCGCAACCATTAGGTGAAATGCTAGCTGATTTAGAATCTTGTTGGCTCATAGTTTTGTATCCTCCCTGTTTGTAGTAAAGACTTTAGTCCGGTAAATCTCAATTGAAAGCCGATTTAATCTTGTAATCGACTGTCATTATATTGCATATAGTTAGTTTGGTGAGACCATTGGTCTTGTGCCTTTACCGCAAGCAGTTTTACCATTTTCATAGGTGGGTTCCGCTGGTTGAATGCTACCGGGAAAATCAGCTTCGCAGAATATGAACGTTGTAGTTATTTCCTCTTTAGTAGCATTGGGAACAAAGTTTTTTGACGGAACAATAAAAACACCGCTGACATAACTTTTTAATTCGTTTTCCTTTGCTACTGCATAATTAAATGCTGCTTTCTTAGTGGCGCGAATTGAATACTTGAAAACTTTTGTCTCTGTTTTAATGCCAATTCCCAAAGCGTTAATAGAAGTGGAAAAAGCATTTTTTTCGGCAAAATAGGCTTGCTGACCTCGGCTCATTGATCTAACATACTGTATCCCTTCCATTTTCTTATATTTACATCCCTTGCAACCACCCAGAAATGATGGCAGAGCGATCGCGCCAATTACTACAATGCCCATTAAAAGCAATAAGCATCCGCAACCATTAGGTGAAAGGCTAGCTGATTTAGAATCTTGTTGACTCATAGTTTTGTATCCTCCCTGTTTGTAGTAAAGACTTTACTCCGGTAAATCTCAATTGAAGGCCGATTTGAGCTTGGTAATCGACTGTCATTATATTGCGTATAGTTAGATTATTTGGACAGTTGTGTTGTGCCTTTCCCACAAGCAATTTTACCATTTTCATAGGTGGGTTCCGCTGGTTTAATTGTACCGGGAGAATCAGCTTCGCACAATATAGACGTTGTAGTTATTTCCTCTTTAGCAGCATTTGGCTCAAAGTTTTTAGCAGGAACTAGAAAGACACCGCCCACATAAGTTTTTAAGTCGTTTTTCTTGGATACTCCATAATTAAATGCTGCTTTCTTAGTGACCCGAATTGAATATTTGAAATTGGTTGTCTCTGTTTTAATGCCAAGTCCTAAAGCATCAACAGAAGTAGCAAAAGCACTTTTTTCTATAAATAGAGCTTTCTGTGCGTGATTCATTGAGCTAAGATACTGTTTTGCTTCAAATGTCCTAGTCTTATCTTGCGGGCCAGCAATAAATAATGGCAGAGCGATCGCGCCAATTACTACAATGCCCATTAAAAGCAGTAAGCATCCGCAACCGTTATAAGTTGAATTGCTCATACTTGATTCTTGATGTTTAGTCATGGTGTTGTCTCCTTAAATGGTATATACAAGGCGAATTAAATTCGGCGAGGCCGAGCCTCTGGAACTGCGTTACCAGGATCTTCCTGGTAACGAGGAAAAGGAGGAAATACTAATCTCTAAGCTCGCAGCTTTTGTACTTCTTTCCGGTCAATGGATGTGGGCTGAACCACTTTACTGCCGATCGCAAAATCGCGCAATTCCACTCTCGTAAACTTCACACCCCAAGGATCTGTCGCTGTATCCAACTCCTCTACTAAAGCATTATTGATTTCATGGCGAGCCGTGTAAAGTTCCTCCAGAGATAATGTCGCAATGTGAGTCCGAATTGAAAGAATCAGCATATTTAACATCGCTTCCTTGAGATTCTGCACTTTGTAGGAAGCTTTTTCTAAGTCAATTATTCGCCAGTAAACAATAAACTCAACGGTGATGGCAAGGCGATCGCGCGTCGTGCATTCTTGCGGTGGCAAGTTTAAAATTTGCTCGCGCAGAGTTTGTTTATAGGCGACTGTTTCGACAAAGGGAATCAGAAATGTCAAACCAGGTTCGAGTTTCTTGCGATCGTACTTCCCGAAAATTTCAACTAAAGCCTCATCTCCTTGACGGACGATTTTGACGCTGCTGGCTAAGGATACTCCGGTGATTGCAAACAACACCATCAAAAAATACTGATACATAATGAATCTCCTGGTAATTTTAAGCTGTGAACTAAAGAGGAATTGAGGTTGCGGCTAAGATTTAGCCGTTGATGTGAATTAATCTGTCAGGTACAACAATCAGCGTGTTTCCTTCGCGGCGCAAAACGTAAACTTTTTGTCGGGGTGCGATCGCCCCTTGGGAATCTTCATTGCGAGCTTTCCACGAAGCCCCTTCATAAATCACCATTCCGGTTTCTCCGGGGAAAATCTCGGAGATAGTTGTCGCTTCGGTTGCTTCGGGAATTACAAATTTTTTGCGGACAATAAAAATTGGTCGAATCCAAATACTCAGCGCGAGGGCTATTCCCATCCAGTAGAAAATTTGCCAGTCAAAATCTTCATACATTATGTTCGCCCAACTAAACTGAAATGCTACAGATCCTCTCCACAAAATAAAGGATTCAATTAAAGCCGAAGCTCCCATCATTAGCACGTAAAACCTGTATTTCTGGGGCTGAGTTTTGATGATTAATAACTCGATCGCACTAAGCACAACTCCCAGCAGCAGCCAGAATAGGGGCGGGGTGAAGGCGAAACCGGGTTGATTAGTGGCTGAGGCCAGCGACCAAATTAGGATAGAATGCACAATGCTTTTACCTCGTTGCGATGTAGCTCAACCTTGTTATTTCTAATCTAATCAGGTGGCTATTTGAGTTGGCGACTGAGTTATTGGAAAATTCATCGACTTTTCATCGACTTTTCATCGACTTGAGGCGCGGTTGGCATTTATGATGGTTTCAGTGTTTTGATTGTGATAAGCAATGCCACGATCGCTAAGGGTGCGCGAAGAGTGCATTCGCGCAGTTAAATCCTGTCTCCTGAGAAATGGCTTTCCGAGTCAGAAAATTCTGGCTGAGGATTTAGGGATGGCCCAATCTACTGTCAGCCATTTTCTGAATGGCAAACCTGTGGATTATGCCAATTTCATCGAAATTTGTCGCGGATTGGGCCAGGAATGGCGCGATATAGCCGATTTTGACGCGAATTCAGAGCCAGAGGAGGTAGTGCTGGTGAGGGCAAAAGTGGCGCTCGTCTTCGAGGGCTTTCCTTCGGATCGCTTCGCTAACGCCAACGCCCGATCGACCTCAAACACCACCCTTTCTCAGCAGTTACACCAAGCTTTGAGTGTGGGAGGCCACGAAGTCTTTTTTATTAACAACAGCAGCGACTCAGCCTCATATTTAAAGCGTTGCGATTATTTGCTGTTGCTGATTTCGGAAGAATCGGCCGCTAGCGAAATGGTATTGGAACAAGTGCAGCTAGCCAAAGAATTGCACAATTTAACTGGTCATAAACCCGCAATTTTACCGATTTTACTTGAATTAAATACACCGCTTTCTTTTGATTTACTGAGCTATTTAGCAGGAATTCAGCCCTGGCTGTGGCGCGGTGTTGGCGACTCATTTAAGTTAATATCACAAATTTTAACCATTATCAAAGAAGGTCGCACATCGTTAACTGCCGACCATGAATTAGCTGTAGAATGGAAAGAAATTACTAGCATCAAACAGTCAATAATTCAACCCCTGCCAGCAGCGCCGCCAGAATTGCCGGGAGGACAAGTTGAACTCACTTCTTGTTTTTATATCGATCGCCCTCCGATCGAATCGCGCTGTTACGAGACGATCGCCCAACCGGGAGCACTGATCCGCATCAAAGCACCCAGACAAATGGGCAAAACTTCCTTAATGGCGAGGATTTTGCATCATGCAGAACAGCAAGGTTCTCGCACGGTAGCGCTGAGTTTTCAGCTAGCAAATCGGAAAATATTCGCTAATTCAGATACATTCTTGCAGTGGTTTTGTGCTAGCCTCGGTCAAGAGTTAGGAATGCTGGAGCAGTTGCCCAAGTGTTGGGAATTAGCCGATTTGATTGGCAGCAATCAGTGCTGCAAGGCTTATTTTGAACAGTATTTGCTGTCAGAATCCTCAAAACCTCTGACGTTAGGCTTGGATGAGAGCGATCGCCTGTTTGAATCCCCGGAAATTGCTGATGATTTTTTTGGCTTATTGCGAGCTTTGCATGAAGAAGCAAAACGGCGCGATATTTGGAAAAAGTTTCGTTTGATTGTGGTGCATTCGACGGAAGTTTATATCCCGCTGGATGTGAATAAATCGCCGTTTAATGTGGGTTTACCGATTGAATTGCCAGAGTTTAATTCTCAGCAAGTGCAAAATTTGGCAAAGCGGCACGGATTGAATTGGAGTGGGAATGAAGTTGGAGACTTGATGGGGTTAGTGGGCGGAAATCCTTATTTAGTGCGGCTAGGAATGTATCATATTTCACGTCAAGATGTGACTTTAGATCGGTTAGTGAAAGAATCTGCAACTGAAGCGGGAATTTACAGCGATCATTTGCGGCGACATTTATGGAATTTAGAGAAATATTCGGAATTAATGGAGGCGATGAGAGAGATTGTGAGTGTTTCCCAGCCAGTTAGATTGAGGTCAGAATTGGGGTTTAAGTTAAATAGTATGGGGTTGGTGAAATTGGATGGAAATCATTGCATTCCGAGATGTCGGTTGTATCAGGAGTATTTTGGCGATCGGCTTGACTGCAAATAATCCCTATTTACCCGATCGCCAAATCCACACTAACTACAAATTCGGGAAAAGCCAGGGGCGCAACTTCGTCGCCCCGCCAAAACCTCAGCATTAAACTGTAACCGTTAACCGTTGGCTGGCGGTAAACTTCCAAGCAGTTTTCCTGTAAATTTACTATCCAGACTTCCTGAATTCCCGATCGAGCGTAAATAGGAAGTTTCACGTCTGTGTCATAATCTATTGAAGTGTCAGCTACTTCTATTAACAGTAAAACTTCGGATGGGACAGGATGGGCAGTTGAATAGTAATCGGCGCGAGGTTGCAGCAATACTAAATCGGGTTGCGGTTCGGTTCGCTGGCTGACTTGAATGGGGTTTTGTACAGTCACAATCGCCCTTTCTTCTGGAAGCCGGCAAAAGAGTCGGGTAATGCGGTTAACACAACCTGCGTGACGAGTTCCAATTGCGGCCATTTGAACAAGTTCTCCTTCTATCAATTCTACGCGATCGCCCTCTGAAAGAATACCAGCTTTACCCATCAGATGGTATTCTTCTACGGTGAAAAGTCTTTTGAGCAACTGCACTGCCATAACTTACCGTTCCTCTAATTATTTCTTCGATTATAGTCACACGCCCTATTAAATGCCAGTGATGTCTAAAGTCGATGAGAAGTCGATGAAAAGTCAGTCGAGTTCTCAAATAGCCTGGTGATTTAATAGAGATAGAGTAGAAGCAAGGCACAATATGCGAGGTTTGCATACCCCGCCGCACTCAGTGATATATTCAGTTTAACCTCAATGAGGCATTTACCTGAAACCTGAATATTGTCGCGCCTCTCCTCCAATCCTTACTCGCTGGACAACTAATCGGCTAACACATTTGAAGAACAACCATGCAGCTTAAGACAAACCCTCAACTCGATGCACTCGATAAAAAAGCGGAATCTTCAGAAAAAAATATTCTCCCTGACAAAAAACGTAAGTCATGGGTAGGAACTTTACTGAGAATCACTTTTATTTATTTTCCTCTGGGCAGCATAATAGTTGGTGCGCTCGCCCTCCCTTCTTTTGTCGGTTGTGGTGGCAAGGCGAAGCAATCAGAAGGTAAACAATATGTTAGCTCAATGAACAAAGGTCAACAAGCAATATACGCCGAGGAGGGCGCATTTTCCAATTCCGTTAATGCCCTAGGCCTCGGCATTAAAACTCAGACAACCAACTATAACTATTCAACCATATCTACCAAAAATTCTGCGTTTAGTTATGCTGTAGCCCGCAGCAATAATCTTCGTAGCTATGTCGGGGCTGTATTTTTAGTACCTGTTTCCAAAGCAGCTAACAAAGAGAAGACTACTGTATCCATTCTGTGTGCAGCAAATTCTCCTGGAAATACCCAACCGCCTGCTCCTATCCTTCAGAATGGTAATCCTGTCTGCGCTGCTGGTAGTAGCGATGTGCTTAAGTAAATATCGACATTAATCAGAATCTCATGTTACCTGAAATTGTCAAAGGCTTCATCATCTTAGCTTGCATCTTCATTCCCCTCGAAAGAATCTTTTCCTTGCACAAGCAAAAGATATTTCGTTTCGGATGGGAAACCGATGCCACATATTTTTTTATCGGTCACTTTATTGGTAGATTAGGCGCTATTGTTGTGACCGTAATTTTGTCGCTAATGACTAATTTACTCAACCCGGAATTGCAAAGCAAAGTAGCCTCTCAACCTGTCTGGTTGCAGTTGGCAGAAGCAGTTATAGTTTCAGATATGGCATATTATATCGCTCACAGACTACTGCATGAAGTACCCTGGCTTTGGCAATTTCATGCAGTCCATCACAGCATTGAACACATGGACTGGTTAGCAGCAGTGCGGGTGCATCCCTGCGAGCAACTATTTACTCAGATTTGCAAAATTATGCCTCTTTACTGGTTGGGATTTACCAAGGAGAGTTTGGTGGCTTATGCTCTTTATTCGGCGGCGATCGCTTTCTTAATTCATTCTAATATTAAATTAAAATTTGGCATCCTAAAATGGTTCATAGCCACCCCACAATTTCATCACTGGCATCACAGTAAAATTCCCGGAATAAACAACAAAAACTTTGCTGTTCAGTTGCCACTGTTAGATTTGCTATTTGGCACTATCTATATGCCAGCGAAAAAAATGCCTCATAAATATGGAATCTCTGATTCTATACCTGCTGGATATGTCGGACAAATTTTCTATCCATTTTCAAGGATGATTAAAAATGCTAGATAAAAATGCAAAACCAGGTATTAATCGCTATTCTCGCTTTTTGCTGGTAATTCTGGGTTTTGGCTTGACGAGTGTTGCTTCTCTGGGTGCAGTTGCCCTATTTCATCACATGGATATCCTAACTTTTATCGCCAGTTTAAATACGAAACAAGTAAGTGTTACCCAATTGCAGCAGGGTAAGTTGAAACCAGTGATTTTGATCGATGTGCGATCGCCAGAAGAATACGCGGAAGATCGCATCGGAGAAAGTCCCCTGGTTCCCATAATCGATATTGAGATGGGGTTCGGTGTCAAGCAGATTCAATCCATTGTCAAAGCTAGGGTTAAATCAGAGCGAACTCAGCCGATAATTGTACTTTATTGTGCCAGAGGGGGGCGATCGGTTAAAGCATACAAACAGTTGGAAAAAGTCGCTCGGTATTCCCAAGAATCTGCGGGAAATGAGACTAATAAGATTAAGGATATTAGCCTGAATGTTGTTGTCCTTTCAGGAGGTATCAAAGCGTGGCGGGAAGCAGTGCCGGCTGCAAAAGATGCTCAGATATTAGCTCCAATTACTTTGGGGAGTTTGATAAAGTCTCCGTCAGTCACCATGCTTTCGGAATGAATCGGGGCAGTTGTGACCAAATTGATTTCTATAAAATCTCTATCAATGGAAGGGTGTATGCGGCTGACAGATTCGCTATGTTGAAAGTAATTAGCCAGAATCCTCAGCAATCTGCAACGGTTGGCTGTTTGGGCAGGCAGCACAATAATCAAAGTCATAACATAAGTTGATTCCATGCAAAACACGGCAGATTTACTCCCCAAAATAGACTCGCCGAGTCTTCCCAAAAAGCAACCCGCACCCCCAAATTACGAAGCAGCCGATCGCCAATTTGTCAATTTGCTAGAAGTCGAGGATTTAGACAAGACGGTGGCGGCAAAACCGTTACTTGTCAGCGATTTTGAAAGCGCGATCGCCTATGCAATTCAAGCAGCTTACCAACAGGAACCGGGCGATGAGGCCGCTCACCGCTTCTTGCAGCGCGTACTTTACCGTATCAACCGCCTCAACTTGTTTTGGTACGACGATTTGCGCCGCTACAATAACGAACGATCGCACTATTTGCGTTCCGTGCGCGATCGCATTGAGGAACCTTGGCAGCAGTGGGAAATCGCGCAAATCGACGTTGCAGCGCTGCAAAAATTGCCGGATGTCAAGCAAGCGCTGCGCGATCGCGCGGCCGCCGATGTCGATCCTCCTTTGAACGAGAGCGATCGCTATTTGCGGGAACAGATGACTGAGGAGGGATACAAACACCTACTGGCGATCGCCTCCTTCGACGGTTTAGTGGAAGCCAGCCGTGTTTCTCGCATCATCGGCGGTGCCGGCAACGAAATTCAGTGTACCCTTACGCGAGTGCTGATCGAAGAATACGGTGGCGGTCGCCTCCCCCGCAAGCATTCGACCTTTTTTGCTCAAATGCTGGCCGAATTCGGGATGAGTACAGAACCGGAAGCGTACTTCGATTTAGTGCCTTGGCAAGTGCTCGCAAGCATTAATCACAACTTTCTGCTGACGGAACGCAAGCGCCATTTTCTGCGCTACAACGGCGGACTCACTTATTTTGAGGTGGCGGGGCCTGTGGCTTACCGCAATTATCTAGCCGCCGCCCAGCGTCTGGGCCTCTCGCAGGCTGCGATGGGTTATTGGGAACTGCACATCAAAGAAGATGAGCGTCACGGCCGCTGGATGTTGGATGAAGTGGCGATCCCGCTGGTTGATAGATACCCGCAGGAGGCGTGGGAACTGGTGTTGGGGTACGATCAGGAGAAGTCGATCGGCGATCGGGCTGGGGCTGCTGTAGTGCGATCGATCCAAGCCACAGAACACAATTAACAGCTATATCCTAGGGTACGTCAGAGACTGATGCACCCTAGATATTGCAACGTTCTCAATAATCCTTTTAGGAACAGGCAAGATGCCTGTTCCACAAGAAATACACTCTTTGTGGAACAGGCATCTTGCCTGTTGCTGACAATGGTAGAACAGGCAAGATGCCTGTTCCACAAGAAATACAATCTTTGTGGAACAGGCATCTTGCCTGTTGCTGACAATGGTGCAACATCCCAGATGCACCTACCAGGCCTATATTTTAGAATGCTGTCATTAACTTAATGAGCTCGATCGACAAATCTCTTTGCGACTTTTGGTGCTTCTTAAACAAAACTCCAGCCAGCAGATAGATGTTTTCCGAATAAAAAGCCATTCCCTGTTCTCTGAGAGTGGCGATCGCGCTTTTCACCTTGGGTTCCGAGCTATAATAGCCAAAATTTAAAGGTGCAATTTCAAAATTCGCAACCGAGTAGCCTCGATCCAAGGCATAATCGATCAAACCCACAGGATTAGAATAGCTAGAAACCATCAGCAAAACTTCGTCGCTGCCCAAAGACAAAAGTTTCTTAGCAATTGTCGAACCATCACTCCCGCCGTGCAACAGTGGCTGGTAAATCTTATCATCCACCGCCGGCAAGTAAGGCGGATTTGAGATGACACAATCCGCCGACTCGTATAAAGGCGAATCAAAAAAAGAGCAATTGTTGACTGTGTATCGTTCGCTCAGTTCATATTGCTTAATTTGAGACTGAGCAATTTTCCAAGCTACATTATTTAGCTCAAATCCCTGTATTGTCCCATCAAAATCACTTCTCAGCAAAGACTTAATAACAGGACTTCCCTCTCCTGAACCAAACTCTACGATAAGTCGAGAATTGTCACTAGCATTTAACACTAAACTTTCCAAGCAGTGCGCGTAAAAATCCGATTCTTCCGGGCAGTGGAATACCTGTTTCAGAGGATGGGATGAAGTGAGCATAAATTCTGTAACAAAGTTGACTATTTTTAAAGTATCGAATAAGTAATATTCCAGCCATCTGTCCCAAGAGCTATTTTATCAACTTGTACAATCTATCTCTTCCTGTTTTACCTGGTGCGATCGAATAACTCTTACTGCCGGCAGATTAGCCAATTAACTAGATTAATCCGATTGACAGATTGCAATTAGAGCGATTGCTGGTGAGATAGTACCTAAGCAAATAATTGTAAATCTTAATAGTGTCAGATATGACCTTTTTTAATTATTCAGTTCCCCCTCTGCGCCGGAAACAGATTAACATCGAGCTTCAGGATTTAGAAGGGCTTTGGCAGGTTCAGTTTCCCCTTGGCAAAGATCGATTTTATTCACAATTTTATACTTGTCTCGATCGAACTTGCTTGCTGTGGAGCTTGCTGTTAATAGCCATGTTCGGCACAGCACAATTTTTGTCTGTGAGTTGGATGCTGCAAGCCGGTTTGTGGTCAGCCCTCAGCCTCGTAGGTACAGCAGCAATGGTAAGCATGACATACTCTTGGGTCAAAATAGAACGCCTGATTTGGGTGCTTTACGGTTGGGTAATACTAATGTTATTAGGATTGCTGCTGACCGATTTAGCAATTTTTCTCAGTTGGGGAAAAGTATTGGCGAATCTCTGTCCCCTGTGGTTGGGAATGAGCGGAATTGGGTATTTGGGGACGGGATTCGCAGTGCGATCGCGCGCGCTTTTAGCGGCAAGTTTATTTCACCTGTTGGGAATATTAATTTTACCTTACACGGGGGGTTGGCTTTTCCTATTTACGGGAGCCATAATGGTATTTAGCTTGCTCGTTTTAGCCGAATTGCAATGGGATATGCGCCAGCCTATTAACAGGCTCGATTAACCTCTGTACCACCGCCATTCCAACAGCTATCAACGTCAAGCATGAACCACAAGTGATGAGTAGATTGCTAATGACTGATGCTCTCATGCCCGCTAGAATAACGTCACTGCGATTGGTGGGTAGTGAGGATGCTTCGTTCTCATCAAAACTTGAGGAATGAAGCCCTCACTACACAGCGAATAGGGGTTATGTTAGCGGACACGATATTACTAATGGCTGATAACTAATTGCCACCAGACTGTACTGATTTGCGGGTTTGGTTAGTATCGTCGCCCTTGTGATGCCACGTGCCACCTTCTTGAACATATTCAGATTTTACACTGTTCCAAGCAACGCTAGTAGCACCATCTGCGCTCATTCCATCTTCGCTAGCGCTCTTAAAAGCAGCCTGAAAAATTTGTTTAGCTCCTTGGGGGAGTTCTTGTGCTTCCGAAGGTAAGGTGTCAAATTGTTGTTCTGGCATAATGACCTCTAATTATTAAACATAAATGTAATCTTATATACGAGAAGCAACTACTTTCCTCTCTCTAAAAGCAAGTTTTAAACCGCATTTTTCTCATTCTAAGGACAGATGTAATATTAAATTTATTCTGCTCCGAGAAGGCAATGGGCTTGCGGTTGCTGGTTGGGCAGGATTTGGGTAATTTCCTTGCTCAAACATCGATTAATCTGATTTCGGCTTGTTAACTTGCGAACTTAGAAAAAGCAATTAACATTAGATAGCGAATTCTGGCAATAATTCGATACAGCATAGTTAAAGTCCGCTTGGGAAAGGTGTTAGAGAACAAGCGCTCTCTGGCATAGTTTTCGCTTGACTATATCAGAGTTTAGCCGATCGCACTCACAAGCAATTCTGACGACTGCGCCACCGCTGGTTAATTTAATCTCGCGCGGGCAAGACTCGGATATCCCTCAGTTCGCCTTGCTGTTTGAGGCAACTCAAATTCCAGTCAAAAGCCTTGCTGTTGCGGGATTGCAGACGCTCTGGGACTATGATCGGTCGATCGGGCGTTTTGAGATAATTTAGTTTCGGGGAAAGTTTGAACGGTATTCTGCCAGTACCCAAATTGCCAGCAGCAAGTTAAGGAAAAATAGCGATCAAAAAATTTTTAAACTAACTCATCTGGCGGAGTGCTAAGCCAAAATTGATGGTGATAAAATCAATAATTTCTGGCTCAAAGCACCTGCATCCGGGGAAAATTTATAGGAAGAAGCGGCCGCTTGTCTCAGAAACCGGGTTGATGCTTATATGTCTCGTTACTCAACCCAAAATTTTTCAGATCAACCCGCTTTTTATCCCCCGTACACAAATTTTGAGTGAGCTAGTCGGCCGCTCAATCAAATTTCATCCACCACCTGAAATAAAAAGCCATTTTGTCAAATATTCCTAAAGATGAATGGCGAACTTGAACGATACCTAATAGCTTATAAACTGTTAACGCGGCGGTGTAATTACTCAGGGAAAAATAATCTAGGGAACGGGACTAAATTTGCTCCCTTACCTTCATTATTCCGCAGCTATGATTAGAAAATTTGCACGTTACGCTGTCAATTTGACCCTCCGGTGTTGGCATCACAAGCGATCGCAGCACTCTATGCAAAAGCAAGCATTACCATGAAATCTTCTAAATTGTTGAAAGTTGTTTTAGCAAGCGCTTGTACTTTAGGTTTAGCAACGGTTTCCTTAGCAGTGCCTGCTTCAGCCCAGTCGGGCGGTGCTGGCGGCGGTGCTGGCGGCGGTGCCGGCACAGGCACAAGCGGTACAAGCGGTACAACCGGTACCGGTACAACTGGCACGGGTACAAGCGGTACGACAGGCACAAGCGGTACAACGGGTACAAGCGGTACGACAGGCACAAGCGGTACAACGGGTACGACTGGCACGGATACAACGGGTACAAGCGGTACGAGTGGCACCGGTACAAGCGGTACAACGGGTACGAGTGGCACCGGTACAACGGGTACAACGGGTACGACTGGCACGGATACAAGCGGTACAACGGGTACAAGCGGCACGGGTACAACGGGTACAACGGGTACAACCGGTACGAGTGGCACCGGTACAACGGGTACAACGGGTACAACGGGTACGACTGGCACGGGTACAAGCGGTACAACCGATACCACTGGCACCGGCACAAGCGGTACAAGCGGTACGAGTGGCACCGATACAACCGGTACAAGCGGTACAAGCGGTACGACTGGCACGGGTACAAGCGGTACAACCGATACGACTGGCACGGGTACAACTGGTACAACGGGTACGACTGGCACGGGTACAAGCGGTACAACCGATACGACTGGTACAACTGGTACAACCGATACGACTGGCACCGGCACAACTGGTACAACTGGTACGACAGGCACCGGCACAACGGGTACAACCGGTACAACCGATACCACATCGACGCCGGCTGATACTAATTCTGGAGTTTTGAGTGCTCGGCGCGATAGCCCCAACAATTTCGGGTGGCTGGGTGCCTTGGGCGCCTTTGGTTTGATCAACTTGTTTCGGAAAGGCAGTACACCATCCCATCGGTAGTTTCGGGCGATTCCCTACGGGATAGTTTCGCACGCGCGGACTTTTGAAAACAACTTAGAGGCTTAGAAATTCATGACTTCACTCAATCGCAAAAGTTTGTTCAAAAAATTGGTAACAGTTGCCGGAATTGCCGGCGTTAGTTCCTTGATAGCTGTGCCGGGATTCGCAGAATTAAACCGCCAGATTAACGGCTTCAACCAGTCGGGCGATCGAGTTTTTGAGCTTGCTGATAACGACTTAAACGATCCTAATTCTCCGGGCCCTCCTGTTACAGATCCAAACAACAACGACAATCCCGGCCGTTCTCCCAACACTCCAACTACTCCCACCAACAACACTCCCGGTCGTTCTCCAAATACCCCCACCAACAACACTCCCGGCCGTTCTCCAAATACCCCCATCAACAACACTCCCGGTCGTTCTCCCAACAGTCCAACAGGTGGCGAAACTTCGCCTAATTCTCTCAGCAGCAGAGACAGAACCTTTGTCATGCAAGCAGGTCAACTTAGTATGATGGAAGTAGAGCTCGGCAGATTGGCAGTGCAGCGCGGTTCTAGTGCTGGCGTGAAACAGTACGGGCAAGAAATGGTTGAGGAACACACTCAAGCAAATAAAGAATTGATGCAGTTAGTAATGCAAAAGCAGGTTGAATTGCCAACGGAGATGAGTACCCAGAACACCGCTTTGATGGAGCGACTTTCGGGACTCTCTGGTACAAGTTTTGACACTGCTTACAAGCAGGCTATGATCGAGAGCCACAATCAGGCTATTGCTTTGTTTCAGGCACAATCTCAACAGGGACAAGATCCCGACTTGAAGGCTTGGGCCACCCAGAAGTTGCCGAACCTTCAAGCGCACTTACAAATGGTTAACCAAATGTTGGCAGATACCAGCCAGCCCAAATAGGAGGTAGAGGAGGTAGAGTCCGATCGCCTAAAACACGATCGGACTCTCCCTTTGCTGACCCGATAGGGAACAGCAATAAATTCTTTTAAACCCTATAATTTTTGAGAACAATGGAAGATTTTCTCCGCAACTTGTTGGGCAGCAATATTACAGCGACGTGGCTGTTGTTAATCGTAGGTTTTTGCTGGCTTGCTTACATACCCGGTCGCCTGAGAAATTAAAAATTATCCATTAAAACTTCAAAATTAACTAGCTAGGCGCAAATAAACCATACGGTTGAACAGACTAAGTTATAGCGTGCCTCAGAGCCTCAGATTTTCTACGATATTTCATGCCATATCTCCGGCGCACCCTACAATTTAGTCTAAATTAATTATTTTTTAACAGACAGGCGTTTGATCGCCCGATCGCCGAAACAAGCAAGTGCGATCGATCGCACTTGCTTCACCGCCGATTTATTCAAACAACACAAAATTAATTAATCCTCAGTGTCCACAAAAACACTCACAGCCGCCACAGCGATTAGCATTTCATCATTTTTATCATTCAGAGAGGCGATCGCCCTTCCTGGCACAATCATGCCCCCTTGCTCCACAATCAGAGTTTTGCTGCCGAAAGGGAGCACCGCCAACACCTCCTGTTCCCGCACCTGTTCCGGGTAAGGAACAGCCACCTTAACCTCAACAATCATCTGATTGGGGTCAGTCAAACCCGCCACTTCCCAGACGCCTAGGAGAGCATTATGGGCGATCGCATTTCGTACAGCCCTTGCACAGGCTACAGTCGGTTCCTGCCCGTGCTGGTCTATACCCATCCCCATTTCAATGATGAAACATTTACGTGCCATTGTTGCCCCTTGGTTGATTTTTGTTTGTAGTCGTTAGCGAAGCCCGCCCCTACGGGGGCTACGCCAACGAAGAGGATCGCACTTTTTCCCAAAACAATTATCAACCAAACAGACGGCTCTTGATTTTATTTTATAAATTGATATCACAACAAAAGAATAATACCAGTCTTCAAAAACAATCCAACTGTAGGCAAGCTTCAAACCCTTATGAAATGAGTCCTTCTCAATCTCAAATCTCAAATGGTATAACTTATGGTAATATAACCAAATTCAGCTTTCCTCGCGGACTGCCAAACTCATCGCCAGCTTGAATCATGGATAGTTTTCTACCAATTGCCTACTTTCAAAACCAATTTCTCCCATTTACCGACGCCAAAATTTCCATAGCAACCCACGCACTGCACTACGGAACCGGAGTTTTAGGCGGGTTGCGGGGAATTCCCGACCCCCAAAATGCCGATCGAATCTTGCTATTTAGATTAGACCGCCACTGTCAAAGATTAAGTCAAAGTGCCAGCTTCCTTCACTGCGATTTACCAGCCAGCAAAATCCAACAAATAATTATTGATTTTGTCCAGAAAAACCAACCAACAAAATCATTTTATATCCGCCCTTTTATCTACACATCCAGTTTAGGAATTGCCCCCCGACTGCACAACGTAGAAACCGACTTTTTTGTCTACGGATTAGAACTTTCAGACTATTTGCCCAAAGAAGGAGTCAACTGTAGAATTAGCTCTTGGTATCGGCAAGAAGACCGCAGTTTGCCCTTAAGAGGTAAAATTAGCGGCGCTTACATCACCTCAGCTTTAGCTAAAACCGAAGCAGTAGAATCCGGCTTCGACGAAGCAATTATGATGAACACTCAGGGAAAAGTCAGCGAAGCTTCAGGAATGAACATATTTGTCGCCAGAAACGGTAAATTAGTTACTCCCGGTTTCGAGCAAGATATTCTCGAAGGAATTACCAGAGACAGCGTAATCACAATCGCCAGAGACTTAGGAATTGAAGTCATAGAAAGACCCGTTGATAGATCGGAACTGTTGATTGCAGACGAGATTTTCCTCTGCGGAACCGCCGCGAAGATTACGCCAATTAAGCGAGTAGAAAACTATCAATTGCCCACAAACCGACCCATCACCGAAAAGATTTTGGACAAACTAACCGGGATTATCGAAAATCGCGACAGCAAGTATCAAGACTGGGTATTTCCGATTGATCTTAATTAACCGTTTGTAGTGAGGAGTTCAGTCCTTCTTTTAAGGACTAAATTCCTCACTACAAACCATCAACTGGACTGCCGTGTCCTTACACCCGTCTGCTCTATTTCATCGGCTTAAAAACTTCTATATCGACGCTCCAGAATTAACTACATCGATAATTAAGAAATGCTATGGAAGCTCGAGAATTTTACGAACAAGGATTCGACCTCGGTCGCAGGGGGCTGTACGAGGAAGCAGTTGCAGCTTTTACTCAAGCAATAAATCTCAATCCTGACTTTGTAGAAGCTTACATGATTCGTGCTACTGCTCGAAGTGGAACAGGAGATTTACAGGGGGGAATTGAAGATTTTGAGAAAGCTATGGATATCTACAGGGCTAGAGGACAATCGCAAATAGCTGATATGCTTTTAGTCCCCTGGAGTGCGCTGCACAATGAAATTAGGTTTAAGGACTAAAGTCCTTACTACAAACTAAAGTTCACTCACACAAAGCAGCCGCGTGAAATTGAATATGATCGTCGATAAAACTAGCTATAAAATAATAGCTGTGATCGTAACCTTCCTGCATTCTTAAATTCAGCGGCTGTCCCGCTTTCGCACAAGCTTCCGCGAACACTTCCGGCAACAACTGCCCATCAGCGAGATACGAATCAGCCGTGCCGCAGTCAATCAGAATCGGACGGTTGTATCGAGCCTCAAGCACCAATTCGCTAGCATCCCAAGCCTTCCACATCTCTTTGTCGCCACCGAGGTACTGCCCGAATATTTTTTGTCCCCAAGGGCAGCGCATTGGCGCGGAAATAGGCGCAAAAGCGGAAACTGAAAGATAGCGAGATCCATTTTTCAACGCGCAAATTAACGCCCCGTGTCCGCCCATTGAATGACCGAAAATTCCCTGTTTTTCCGGTATCGCTGGAAAATTTTCGGCGATTAAATTCGGCAATTCATCAACCACATAACTGTACATTCGATAGTGAGAATTCCAAGGTGCGGCTGTCGCATCAACATAAAAACCCGCACCACTTCCTAAATCCCAATCGTCGTCTTCCCCAGGGATGCCAGTATGGCGCGGGCTAGTGTCGGGCGCAACCAGCATTAACCCATATTTTGCCGCAAATTGCTGCGCCCCCGCTTTTGCCATAAAGTTCTCTTCTGTGCAGGTTAAACCTGATAGAAAATACAAAACTGGTACGGGTTGAGATAAAGCTTGCGGTGGCTGATAAACTGCGAATTTCATCTCGCTGTTGCAGGTTGAGGATTGATGGCTGTAAAAGCCGAGTTTGCCAAGGAAACTTTTCTGTTCTTTGTGCAGTTTTAGGGAGTCTGATATCATGTTAATTCTATTTCATTTTTGAATTAGATTTTTTTTAACCGCAGAGGGCGCAGAGGGCGCAGAGGAAGAGAGAAGAGAGAAAGATTTTTGTTCAAAATGTCAAAACTGTGCGAATTACTTCGCCTTTGTGCATCAAATCAAAGGCTTCATTGATTTTGTCGATCGGCATTACCTGAGTTACCAGACTGTCAATATCAATTTTACCGTCCATGTACCAATCAACAATCTTAGGCACATCAGTTCTGCCTTTTGCCCCGCCAAAAGCCGTGCCTTTCCAAACCCTGCCAGTTACTAGCTGAAACGGGCGGGTACTAATTTCTTGACCGGCTCCCGCTACCCCGACAATTACGCTCACGCCCCAACCTTTGTGGCAGCATTCTAAAGCTTGGCGCATCACATTAATGTTGCCGATACATTCAAAACTGTAATCAGCTCCACCTTTGGTTAAATCTACCAAATAAGGCACTAAATCGCCTTCCACTTCGCGGGGATTGACAAAGTGAGTCATGCCGAATTTTTCCGCCATCTCTCGCTTGTCGGGATTCAAGTCTACGCCGACAATCATGTTAGCTCCCACCATGCGAGCCGCTTGAATTACATTCAAACCCACGCCGCCCAAACCGAAAACTACCACATTAGAACCAGGCTCTACTTTCGCAGTATTGATGACAGCGCCGATGCCAGTTGTTACGCCGCAGCCGATTAAACAAACTTTATCAAAAGGAGCATCTTCGCGAATTTTTGCTACCGCAATTTCTGGCAATACTGTATAATTAGCAAAGGTAGAAGTTCCCATGTAATGGTATAGTTTCTGCCCATCTATGGAAAATCGGCTCGTGCCGTCGGGCATCACTCCCTGGCCTTGAGTTACGCGAATTGCTTGACAGAGATTAGTTTTGCGGCTCAAACAATATTCGCAGTTGCGGCATTCGGGAATGTAGAGAGGAATTACCCGATCGCCCACTTTGACACTCGTGACTCCCGGCCCAACTTCTGCGACAATCCCGGCTCCCTCGTGGCCTAAAATAGCCGGAAACAAACCTTCTGGATCTGCACCGGAAAGAGTGTAAGCGTCAGTGTGACAAACACCGGTGGCTTTAATTTCCACCAACACCTCTCCAGCGCGCGGCCCATCTAGATCAACCGTTTCAATGCTCAAAGGTTTGCCGGCACTGCGAGCAACTGCTGCTTTTACTTTCATGCTTTCTCCCTGCGATCTATTTGTCAAGTGACCAGTCAATATGTATTGTATTACTTAAGACGAAAATAGCAACAAATCTATGACAAAATTAATTGTAATTACCGGAATCAGTCGCGGTCTAGGTCTTGCCATGACCGAAAAGTTTATTGAATTGGGACATACAGTTTTGGGATGCGCCCGTTCTTCCGAAGCGGTGGAAAAACTCAACCAAAAATATAGTGCGCCCCACCATTTTACTTGTTTGGATGTCACCAACGACGATCGAGTAAAAGCTTGGGCAACAGAAATGCTGGCAAAAAATGATCCGCCAGATTTGTTAATTAATAATGCAGGCGTAGCTAATCATCTCGCGCCTCTTTGGAATATCAGCCACGAAGAATTTTCCCAGGTAATTGATGTTAACATTAAAGGTACGGCTAATGTAATTCGCCACTTTGTCCCGGCAATGATTGCTCGAAAAAACGGCATAATTGTCAACTTTAGTTCTGGTTGGGGAAGGTCAACTTCGCCGGAAGTCGCGCCCTATTGCGCTTCCAAGTGGGCAATAGAAGGACTTACCCGATCGCTCGCTCAAGAATTGCCCGCAGGTATGGCAGCAGTTCCTGTGAATCCGGGGATAATTCACACAGATATGCTGGACATTTGTTTCGGAGAAGATGCGGCAAATTACCCGTCAGTCAAAGCATGGGTGCAAAAAGCAGTTCCTTTCTTACTAAAATTAAAAGCTTCCGATAACGGAATGCCGCTGACTGTTCCTGGATAATACAGCAACCCTTACAGCATTTGCGAACATCTCTCTTTTCTTCTCCTCTGCGCCCTCAGCGCTCTCTGCGGTTCATAAAAAAATCTCAAAAATGAAATAAAATGGCTATATTCCCAAATCACAACTCTTTCCCCAAATAGCCACAGTGAACTTGCCGCTAACCTCCCCCTCGCAAACCGAAACCCGCAAAGCAGACCACCTGCGGATTTGCCTCGAAGAAGACGTACAATTTCGCGAAACTACCAGCGGCCTCGAACGCTACCGTTTTGAACACTGCTGTTTGCCAGAACTCGATCGCACCGAAATCGATTTAACCTCAACATTTCTCGGCAAAAAACTAGCCGTTCCCCTGCTAATTTCCTCAATGACCGGCGGCACAGAATTAGCCCAGACAATCAATTATCGCCTCGCCGATGTCGCTCAAGAATACAAACTGGCAATGGGAGTTGGTTCCCAGCGAATTATTGTAGAAAATCCTGAACTAGCTCCTACATTTGCCGTCCGTCGCCGCGCTCCCGATATTCTACTGTTCGCCAATATCGGAGCCGTTCAATTAAACTACAATTACGGTTTGGAAGAGTGCCAAAAAATTGTTGATCTTTTAGAAGCAGATGCCCTAATTTTGCACCTCAATCCGCTGCAAGAGTGCGTCCAAACCGAAGGCGATACTAACTTTAAAGGACTGCTCGATAAAATTGCCAAATTGTGCGATCAATTACCAGTACCAGTTATTGCTAAAGAAGTCGGCAACGGTATTTCAGGAAAAATGGCCAAGAAATTGCTCGCCGCCGGGGTAGGTGCGATCGACATTGCCGGGGCCGGAGGCACTTCTTGGGCGAAAATAGAAGGAGAGCGAGCTAAAGATAGCAAGCAGCGAAGGTTAGGCGCAACCTTTGCCGACTGGGGAATACCGACAGCCGAGTGCATTGTCAGCACCCGCGCCGTAGCGCCGGATGTTCCTCTGATTGCCTCTGGAGGCTTGCAGAATGGGTTGGATGCAGCGAAGGCTCTCGCCCTTGGCGCGGATATTGCGGGACTGGCGCGGCCGTTTCTACAAGCTGCAGCGGAATCGGAATCAGCAGCAGGCGTTCTAGCTGAGGTTTTAATTGCAGAAATCGCCACCGTGATGTTCTGTACGGGCTGCGGTAATTTGGATGAGTTAAAACATTCTGGGGTTTTGGGCAGTTGCCAAAATACGTAGGTTTGTCTAGGTTTTCTAAGAATTTGACGAAAACCAACAAGAATTGTTATAAACTGGAAAAACGCTTGATTAGTGCGGGTTGCTAAAGCTTACTGGGTGTGAAAACCACAGAAAAACACTTGGCACAAACTAATCATCAAAAAACCAAATATTTCAAGTCCTCTGCTAATCAATGCAGTCTCTAACTGGGAAGATTAGGTCAACCTGAGCAATCAGGAAGCTTATAGCACTTAGTCTAGGCTAAACATAGACCGCTAAGTTTGATTTACAGATTTCTGTAGGTCTTTAGAAGCGGTTTTGGAAAGGTTAAGATAAAAGTGAGTCAGTTGGCAGTTGGCAGTTGTTAGTTGGCAGTTGGCAGTTGGCAGTTGTTAGTTGGCAGTTGTTAGTTGGCAGTTGTTAGTTGGCAGTTGTTAGTTGGCAGTTGTTAGTTGGCAGTTGGCAGTTGGCAGTTGGCAGTTGTTAGTTGGCATTAGTCAACAGGTAACAGTTAACAGTTAACAGAGGCTTGTAGGGTGCGTCAGTTAGAACACTTACGCTTACAAGGGAAAAACTTCTGTACTGACGCACCCTACTATCGTCTTTTAAATGCCGAACAGCTTAGTCAACAGTTAACAGTTAACAGTCAACAGTCAACAGTCAACAGTTAACAATTACCAATTACCAATAATCTAATGAAAGATTTCCTAAAATATACCTGTGCAAGTTTACTGGGAACCTTCCTAGGAATGTTGCTGCTGGGCAGCATCGGATTGGGGGGACTGGTACTGCTAATTGCTATGGCGGCATCGTCGTCCAAAGATTCGGGCCCGCAAGTTAAAGATAAGTCTGTATTGGTATTAGACCTTTCTTTAAATATCACCGACAGCAAACCGAGCCGTAGCACTGGCGCGGCGATTGAAGAAGTGCTTTCGGAAGATTCCGGCGATACAGTGACGCTGCGGACTGTTTTAGACTCGATCGAATATGCGAAAAAAGACCCGAAAATCGTTGGCATTTATCTCGAAGGCAGCTCGGATTCGAGCAGCAGCGGGTTTGCCAATCTCAAAGAAGTTCGAGGGGCATTGCAGCGTTTCCGAGATGCCAAAAAACCCATTTTTGCTTACCAAATGGACTGGAATGAACGAGATTATTACCTCGGTTCCGTTGCTAATACAATTGCAGTCAATCCTTACGGCGCTTTGGAACTCAACGGTTTTAGTAGTCAGGCAATGTTTTTCACCGGTGCTTTGGAAAAATACGGCCTGGGAGTGCAAGTGACTCGCGTCGGCAAATACAAGTCAGCCGTTGAGCCGTTTTTGCTTACAAAAATGAGTCCCGAAAATCGCCAGCAAACTCAAAAGTTGCTCGGAGATATGTGGGGAGAATACCTGCAAACTGTCGCCCCGAGTCGCAAAGTGACTGTTCCGCAACTGCAAGCGCTTGCAGATAATGGCGGAACTTTGATGGCTGACGAAGCTCTCAAAAGCAAGTTAGTTGATAAAGTTGTATACTTTGACGAAATATCGACCGAACTCAAAAAACTCACAGGAACAGATGGCGAAAACAAATCTTTCAAGCAAATTAGTTTGAAAAACTACGCGAAAATTGCTGAGGATAAAAACTCAACTGATGCTAACAAGAAAAACCAAGTTGCTATACTTTACGCTGAAGGAGAGATTGTAGACGGCGAAGGGGGCCCGACTCAAGTAGGAGGCGATCGCATTGCTCAAGAAATGCGGAAAATTAGAGAAGATAACGACGTAAAAGCAGTGGTTTTGCGCGTCAACAGTCCCGGAGGCAGCGCGACGGCGGCCGAAGTCATTGCACGCGAAGTGATGCTGACGGGGAAAAAGAAACCAGTTATTGTTTCAATGGGCAATTTGGCAGCATCCGGCGGCTATTGGATTTCGATGGGTTCCAACCGCATTTTTGCCGAACCCAATACGATTACCGGTTCTATTGGCGTTTTTGGAATGCTTTTCAACGCCGAAAAGTTGGCCGCTAACAACGGCCTAACTTGGGACGTGGTGAAAACCGGCCGCTTTGCGGATACTACCACGGTTTCCCGTCCGAAAAATCCTCAAGAATTGGCGAATATTCAGAGGATAGTCGATCGCATTTACGATCGATTTATTACTAAAGTCGCCAACTCCCGCAAACTGCCGAAAAACAAGGTACAAGAAATTGCTCAAGGCAGGGTGTGGTCTGGTACGGCCGCGAAACAGTTGGGTTTAGTCGATGAAATTGGCGGGCTTGAAGATGCTGTCAGAGAGGCGGCGAAGCAAGCTAAACTCGGCGACGATTGGAAGGTGGAAGAATATCCCAAACGCCGCACTTTGGAGGAGCGAATTTTGGAAAAAATTTCCGGCGTTCACGTTTTGAAACCAGCCGCCAAACTCGACCCGCTAACGGCCGAATTTAAGAAAATGCAAGATGAATTGGCTGTGATCAAGTCGATGAACGACCCGCAGGGGGTTTATGTTCGCTTGCCTTTCACTTTGCGGATTGATTAATTGATACCAAGTCCGGGCTTTTTACCCCTTTATTCTTAGTCCCCCTCTGTTGAGACGAAAGTTTTGCTCTTGAACCGTTGCAAGCGCTGAGTCTGATAGGGGTTTTTAACCCGGGTTTGGTAAAAGTAGGCTGACCAAGAATTTCTTGATGGTACAGCCCCCGGATTTATCCGTGGAATCAATCCAAAATCGAAAATCGAAAATCCTCAAGCCCCCGCATTTATCCGTGGGCTCGCCTCTAAAATCTAAAATCTAAAATCTAAAATCGATTGACGCAGCCTACAAACAAATGATAAACCCGGTTTCTCGAAGAAACCGGGTTTATGAATACCCTAAAAGTCGATCGACTGGGAATTGGCAATATTTATTATGCTGCACGCTGAGTTAACAATCCCCAGACGAAAAGTAGAACGATCGCACCGACGACTGCAAAAGCTATGCTGGGTAGGCTAATTACTCCGAAGGATGCTCCCCCGCTCGTCCCCAATAAGACTTGACCTAGATAACCTCCCACTAGCGCGCCCAAAATTCCTAAACCTGTTGTTGCCAGAAAACCGCCGCCTTGAGTTCCCGGATAAATGGCTTTGGCGATCGCACCGGCAATCAGTCCTAAAACGATCCAAGCAATAATTCCCATTTCTCTTTCTCCTGAATACTTAAACTTTTCTCGTCCCTTGTCTTATGTTCTTAGAATAACAACCGCTATCGGGGACTTACCTCTACCGCAGGGAGGAACCGAAAGTGGTAGGATTTCTCATGAATCGTCGGAGTTTGAGGCTGTTTAATATCTCAAAAGAGTTAACCCACTTTTTCGAGGCAAGAAAGGTACTTATGCTCAAAGCAAAAGGGAAATAGGAGAATCTTTTCTGGGATTTTTTGTGTTTTGGTAGTTAAAAAAATTACAATATTTCTGTGAAATGAGGAAAGTTTGCGCCCGATGAATCTGACTCTGTGCATGATTGTGAAGAATGAAGAGGCAACACTGTCGCGGACTTTGGACAGCGTTAAGGGTGTTGTTGACGAAATGGTGGTGGTGGATACGGGATCGGGCGATCGCACCCGTGAAATTGCCAGAGAATCCGGGGCGAGGGTTTATGACTTTGAATGGTGCGACGACTTCGCAGTGGCGCGCAATGAGTGTCTGAAGCACGCCCAGGGCGACTGGATTTTGGTATTAGATGCCGATGAGGTTTTGGTACCGGAGATTCTACCTCAAATAAAGCAGGCCATTGCGAGCGATCGGCTGCTGCTAATCAATCTCATCCGTCAAGAAATCGGTGCCTCTCAATCTCCCTATTCCCTAGTGTCGCGCTTATTTCGCAATCGCCTCGACATCCGCTTTTCTCGCCCTTACCACGCAATGGTAGACGACAGCGTGGCTGAGATTTTGCAGAGGGAACCAAAATGGACAATAGCTTCTCTCCCCGATGTGGCGATTTGGCACTCTGGTTATCAAAAAGATGCGATCGCAGCAAAAGGTAAATTCCAAAAAGCTCAAGCAGCAATGGAACGCTATCTCGCTTATTATCCCAACGATGCTTATGCTTGTAGCAAATTAGGCGCTTTGTATGTAGAAACCGGGCAAATTGGGCGGGGAATTAATTTATTAACCAAAGGCTTGACTGCGGAGACCATTAATGATTCTATTCTTTACGAACTCAACTATCATTTGGGAATTGCTTATCGCCAGCAGCAGCAATTTGTTAAAGCAAAAGAACACTATCAAGCGGCAATTAATACAGATGTGTTCCCGCCGCTAAAGTTGGGCGCTTACAATAATTTGGGCAATTTGCTCAAAGATGAAGGAGATTTGAAGTCTGCTGAAAAAGCTTACAAAGCAGCTTTAAAAATTGACCCTAATTTTGGAACAGGTCACTACAATTTGGGACTGACGCTGAAGGCAGCCGGAAATTTAGCAGATGCGATCGCCTATTACCGACAAGCGATAAAAATCGATCCCGAACACGCGGAAGCTCATCAAAACTTGGCAGTAGCCTTGCTGAAAATTGGCAAAATGCCAGAGAGTTTAGCAGAATTCAAAAGAGCGATCGCCCTTCACGAACAGCGCCGCCCCTTTGAAGCAGAACGCCTGCGCCGGGGACTGCAAGAAATGGGTTTACTTTAAGCTTGTTACCAAATAATTTGTAGGGGCAATCCGACCCCTACTCCCCGTGGTTGCCCCTCGAACCGGACGGGGTAAGCACGGGGGCATTACCCCTACAAACTGTAAAAATTACCAGCAAAATCAAGCAATTATCTCTACTTTGCCACTATCCAAATCGTAGCGGCCCCCAACAACTTTAAGCTTGCCCGCTTTGACTGCTTTAGCTAAAATAGGCGAGGAGGATTGTAACTTATTTACATTCATTTTCACATTAGCTCTGACGGCGTTATCCCAGGCATCGCCTTTTTGACCTTTGGTCGAATCAACTGCGGGTTTAATCGCGGCCACCAAAGTGCTAATGTGACCAGGCACAGCTTTGCCATCTAAAGCTGCTTTGACAGCACCGCAGCGTTCGTGACCCAGAATTACTAATAGTGGCACGCCTAATTCTAAGGCGGCATATTCTATATTACCGAGAACCACATCGTCGAGAAAATTGCCAGCTACTCGGATATCAAATAAATCCCCCAATCCTTGGTCGAAAATAATTTCGGGAGTAACGCGCGAGTCAGAACAAGCCAGGATGGTTGCAAACGGATGTTGACCCTTTGCTACTTCTACAACTCGCGATCGAGCTTGGTCGGGAAATGTCCGTTTTTGCTGAAGGTAGCGTTGATTACCCGCCATCAATTTCTTAAGAGCACTGTTAGGAGTAATGTCAGTAGGAGTAATGTCAGAGATTGCCTCGGCCTTTGCTGCTTCGGCTTGTAAAAACGCAGGTGCAAAGCTTGCCGCCAGCATCCCTGCACCAGCCCTCAACATTAAATTGCGTCGCGAAATCATGCTTCTACTTTCGCTTTCATTCATTGTTTGTAACTCGGTTCAATTTTTTCTATTTTATACCATAATATCTACCACAAGCTCAGTCAGACTTCTGGGATTTTTCTTTGCAAGCTGCTCCCGCACAATGTAAACTTCAAAAAAGTGGCCCATTTTTATTTCATTCCTATTTTATTTAGTAAAGTCAACGGCGGTCATCCTTCTGCGGACAGGGATGCTAGAATGTATCTAAAACGACTATTTTTTATCAATGGCTCGAAATGTCCTACGTCGCCAGCATTCATATCTATCCGGTCAAGTCCCTTGACGGCATAGCTGTCAGTCAAGCAACTATTCTTGCCAGCGGAGCTCTAGAAGGCGATCGCTCTTTTGCAATCTGCGATGCAGCAGGAGAATTGGTTAGCACTAAGCACAACAGCGGAGTCCGTTTTCTACGGTTATCCTTTGACATCAAAAAGAGAATTGCCGGCCTGAAAATTCAAGGCACCGAACAAGAAATATTTTTTCATGTAGATAGAGAACGCTTGGCAATAGAATCTTGGTTGAGCAACTACTTCGGTTTCCCTGTCAAGTTAATTGAAAACTTGCTGACAGGTTTTCCCGACAATACCGCTGCACCAGGGCCAAGCATTATCAGTACCGAAACAATTGCCGAAGTTGCATCTTGGTTTCCGAGAGTTTGCGTTAACGAGATGCGCCATCGCTTGCGAGCTAATATTGAAATAGGAGATGTCCCGGCTTTTTGGGAAGATCAACTTTTACCACAAGCCGATGAAATTGTTAGGTTGAAAATAGGGACTGTAATATTTGAAGCTATTAATCCCGCTCAGCCATTTATCCTATCTACGCGAAATTATGGGGCGAAAGCAGGCGATCTCAATTTTAAAAATATACTAACAGCCAAGCAGAAGGAAATTATGCCTGACTTGGTAAAAAAAGGGCATTTAAATCACTTTAGTCGGCTGATAGTTAACACGCGACTCGCACCTCAAGCACCAGAAAAAATATTACACATAGGAGACGAAGTTGCCCTTCTCCGCGTCAGCAACTCTCTATTGAATACCCTTTCTGATTAGTTGTATGGTACGAATCGGATCAAGCCGGCGGCAACTCCAAAGTAAGTTGACCTAAAACACCAGTTCTAAAATCGTTTAACATCTGCCGCGCCGTTCGTTCGACATCTCCTTTATACCTGTCTTTTGCTACCTCGTGCAGATAATCTTCACCATTACTAGAGGCTGCATCTAATTTATACCTGGATTTGAAACCAGATATTGATATCAAAGTCTCATCAGTCGCCTCCAGCCCTCGCAGCAAATCTACCATAGCTGCTGCTACTACCTGATTGTCGTAAGCTGCTTCGCCAATATCTTCGCAAATAGCTAATTTTATGGCATTTTCTTGATTGTTAATTCGGGTTGGGATCACTCCGGGGGCATCTAATAATTCAATTTCGTCAGAAATGCGAATCCATCGCAGCGATTTAGTTACTCCAGCTCTGCGGGCACTGTCTACCACTCTCCGCCCTAACAGCCGATTAATTAAAGCAGATTTTCCCACATTGGGAAATCCCATTACCACTGCCCGGACTGGACGGGGCAGCATACCTCGATCGAACCTTCTTTTATTTAGCTGCACCCCAGCATTCTGCACCGCATCCGCCACAGCGTCTACTCCGTGACCGTGCTCGGCATTAGTAAAATACGCCGTTTCCCCCTGGGCCTCAAACCATGTTTCCCACGCCTCGCGCGTTCGAGGCGTAATCATATCCATGCGGTTGACGACCAAGACTCGCGGCTTGCCGCCCACCCAACTCGGCATTTGGGGGTGATAAGTAGCCAATGGAATGCGGGCATCTCGGACTTCGAGCACCACATCTACCCGCTTTAGCTGTTCTTTTAATGCCCGTTCAGCTTTGGCAATGTGACCGGGATACCAGTGAATTTTCATAATAGGAAGGAAGAAGGAAGAAGGAAGAAGCAAGAAGGAAGAGGGAAGAAGCAAGAAATAATCAGGGAACGGATGAGTGTAACGGATTTAAGGGCACGAAGGAAGGATGGAATCAGGAAAATGGCAGAAGTAAGCTGTTGGGCATCTAACTTACACTACTGGAAATAAGTAATAAGAAAGAGTTTTCCTTCTTCCTTCTTCCTTCTTCCTTCTTCCTTCTTCCTTCCTTCCTTAAGGCACAATCAAAACTGCACAAGGAGACAGATTGATTACCCGACTGGTAACGCTGTCAGACGCCCCATCATCGGTTAAACCCATCCCCCGACAGCCCATCACAATCAAATCGGCCCCAATTTCGTCAGCCACATCGCAAATCGTGAAAGCAGGTTTGCCTTCCCGTTCGATAATTTCAGCTTCAATTCCCTGCTGGGAAAACATCGATTGGGCCTCAGAAAGAAGTTTGGCGACTGCTTCGGGGGAAGTCATCACCTCGCGCGCGGGGGCGTCGGCCTCCTCGGCTGGGGGCTCGACTACCGAGAGAATAACTAAACGAGCACCGTAGGTTTTTACGATATTGACCACCTTTTCGGCAGCTTCGCGGGCTTCTCGGCTTTGATCTACAGGAAATAAGACTGTCTTGAACATACTGCACATCTCCGGGACACGGACTCCGATAAAATGTTTAGGTTAAGCCAATCAGTGCCGTTTGTTCCATCTTCCGTTTTTTGTACGGGCGCGGTTGAATGCGTCCGAGGCCGGGGTGCAAGTTACCAGTGCCGCCATTTCAACGGAATTCGACAAAAACACACATATTAGGAGGTTAATCCTGTGACAAAAAAAACTGTAGCAAATTTATCGGCATCGGACTTATCGGGCAAACGGGTATTGGTGCGGGCGGACTTTAACGTGCCGCTCGACAACGGCAATATCACCGATGATACTCGCATCCGGGCGGCTCTGCCGACAATTCAAGATTTAGCGTCCAAGGGCGCTAAGGTGATTTTGTGCAGCCACTTCGGCCGTCCCAAGGGTGTGACGGAGAAGTTGCGCTTGACGCCGGTTGCTGTGCGCCTGTCGGAATTGTTGGGCAAAGAGGTCAAAAAGACTGACGACTGCATCGGTGATGAAGTAGCTGCTACAGTCGCGGCGATGCAAGATGGCGATGTGCTGTTGCTGGAAAATGTCCGCTTCTACCCAGAGGAGGAGGCAAACGACCCAGAATTTGCTAAGAAGTTAGCTTCTGTGGCCGATTTGTATGTCAATGATGCTTTTGGTACGGCTCACCGGGCTCACGCTTCTACTGAGGGCGTTACTAAGTATCTGAGTCCTTCTGTGGCTGGGTTTTTGATGGAGAAGGAACTGCAATATCTCGGCAGTGCGATCGACAATCCTCAGCGTCCTTTAGCTGCTATAATCGGCGGTTCTAAGGTTTCCAGCAAGATTGGAGTCATTGAAAAACTGCTCGAAAAGTGCGACAAATTGCTGTTGGGGGGTGGCATGGTTTTCACCTTCTACAAAGCTCGCGGCTTGAACGTGGGCAAGTCTTTGGTGGAAGAGGACAAGCTGGAATTGGCTAAGTCTTTGGAAGCTAAGGCGAAGGAACGGGGAGTTACTTTTCTGTTACCTACTGATGTGGTAGTTGCTGACAAGTTTGATGCGGCGGCTAACACTCAAACTGTTCCTGTAGAAAGCATCCCCGACGGTTGGATGGGTTTGGATATCGGCCCGGATTCAGTAAAAACTTTCCAAGATGCTTTGGCCGATTGCAAAACGGTAATCTGGAACGGGCCGATGGGCGTGTTTGAGATGGAGAAGTTTGCTGTAGGAACTGAAGGTATCGCTCATTCTTTGGCTGGACTTACTAAAACTGGTACTACCACAATTATCGGTGGTGGTGACTCGGTGGCGGCTGTGGAACAGTTGAATTTAGGTGAACAAATGAGCCACATTTCTACTGGTGGTGGTGCTAGTTTGGAGCTGCTAGAAGGTAAGGAATTGCCTGGTGTTGCTGCTTTAGATGAAGCTTAATTAAGTTAAGTAGGGCGGGCTTTGCCCGCCTTGCTGGAAGCTGGTCTATATCCTTGGCTGCGAATCATTTTTTTGAATATTTACCGCAGAGGGCGCAGAGAACGCAGAGCAAGAGGAAAGAGAGAGGGATATGGGTTTCAAGTCTATAGTTTGCTAGTATAATTTGTTTGAAGTAGCAGTGAGGTTTGTTTGTGAAACTTAAACTCTTGGCAACTGTAACGGCAAGTTTAGCTTTGTTTGGGCTGGCAGCTCCCGTTAAGGCTCAAAATCCAGATCATGTTAGGCAATTGCTGGAAACTAAAGAGTGCGAAGGCTGTGACTTGAGAAATGCTGATTTGTTCAAGGCTAGCTTGTACAGAGCTAATTTAAGAGGAGCGGATTTAAGCGGAGCAAATCTCTATGAAGCTAATTTGCTAGAAGCGGATTTAAGTGATGCTAATTTGGCAAATGCTAACTTAGTTAATGCCGAGATGTATGGTGCTGAATTGAATGGTGCTAATCTGCGAAATGCGGATTTGTCTAATGCTTTTTTGGGGCGGGCGAATCTGACGAGTGCGGATTTGCGCGGTGCTAAACTTTTTAATGCGAATCTGGGCGAAGCTTATCTGTTGCAAGCTAATTTGTCTAATGCAGATTTGAGACGTTCGCTGCTGTTTAGAGTTAATTTGAATCGTGCGAATTTAAGCGGAGCGGATATGTCTTTCGCGGATGTGCGCGATACTAATTTGCAGAATGCTATTTTGTCAAATACTAGGCTTCCTGGGGCTCAATTGGCGGGGACAAATATTGATGCGGCGAATAACGTGCGGCAGGCTGATTTGGAACGTGCCAACTTGCGAGGTACGAATTTGGGGCCGGGGGTTTGCGTGATAACGAATTTTCCTTATTGTGTTTTGAATGTGGAAGAAAAATTTTAGACTCTAGTTCCCAGATTCATCTGTGGAGTAAATCTAAAATCTAAAATCTAAAATCTAAAATCCCCTGGCTGGCGCACCCTAGGTTGAACTCGGAGCTAAGTTTGAGGTGGTTTGTATCCTCTTTCTAGGGCAAATCTCACAAGCTGGGCCCGATTTTCTAACTGTAATTTGCTGAAAATGCTGCCTAAATGAGCTTGCACAGTCCGGGGGCTAATAAACAGTCGATCGCTAATTTGTTTGTTAGTATAACCCTGGATCACTTCCCAAAAAACTCTTTCCTCGGCTGGTGTTAAAGGCAAAGGTCCAGGTGGTGGCACTACTGGCACAAATTGTGGTTCCACCGCCCTACCGCTAGAAGTTTGAAGCAGTCGGACAATCTCGGCGTGAATGCGGTGAGAGCGCTCTAACTGCGCCTTTACCTTAGCTAAAATTTCTTCAGACTGAAAAGGTTTTACCAGATAATCGTCACCGCCGATCGCATGACCTTCAACTTTTGACTCCAACTCGCCTTGACCCGACAAAAATATAAAGGGGACTAACTGTCCCAAACGGGTAGTTCGCAAACGGCGACAAAACTCAAACCCGTCCATTTCCGGCATCATGACATCTGAAATTACCAAATCTGGGGGGGCATTTTCAAAAATCGAGAGCGCCTCAACCCCTGAATTAGCGCATTCCACCCGATATCCTTGACTTTCCAAGTACATTGCTAAGACTGTTTGACAGTCTGCTTCGTCGTCAACCACTAATATTCTTTCCATGACAGGCTTGCACCAATTCCAGTTGGACAGTTCTTGAAACTGCCAGTCCCAAAGTAGGAACTTAATTGAGTTTACCTCCTGCCACTTGATAAAGGCTCGCAATTTCAAGACGGCACACTTTCTCAAATCGTCCAATTAGCGGCGCCTAGCGCCTAAAAGGGGAAGCAGTAGAGCAATATGGGGAACAATATCCTTCTTTGATTCGCCTATCATCAAAAGCTACAACTTTTTAGGAGGTAGCGTCAACTTTTATGCAGAAAATAGAAGCTAAAAGAAAGAATTTTATCCTATAAAACAGAAATTTTGGTGACACTTACACTATACCTAGACCCGACATTGAAAGGTTTTTAGATTTTTCTGGTTCGGACACAGGTACAAAAGGGACAACGCGACCTGGTGCTGCTGCGGGCGGCGCGAACAAACTCGGGTCGGCAACCAACATACTTTCAATTATCGCTGCTGGTTCGGGGCGGCTGAACAGATACCCCTGCATGATATCGCACTGATGTTGTTTCAAAAAATCTAGTTCGGCTTCTGTTTCCACTCCCTCAGCAATTACGGTCATATTCAAACTGTGACCCAGTAAAATTACTGCTGTAGTAATAGCAGCATTTTGAGTATCTTCGTTGGCATTACGGACGAAAATTCGATCGATCTTTAAACTGTCAAAAGCAAATTGCTTGAGATATCCTAAAGTAGCGTAACCGGTGCCGAAGTCGTCAATCGCAATCCGAATTCCTAGAGCTTTAAGTTGGTTTAAAGTAGCGCCTGCTACTGTCGCATTTTCCACCAAAGCGCTTTCGGTCATTTCTAATTCTAAATTAGCAGGCTCCAAGCCTGTAGTTTCCAATATTTGCACGATTCGCGCCTTGAGTTCCGGGTCGGACAACTGCCGCGCCGACAAGTTTACTGATATTGTAAAGGGCGAAAACCCCGCAGCCAGCCAACTAGCGGCTTGGGCGCAAGCTGAAAGCAGTACCCACTCGCCAATCTGAATAATTAAACCTGTTTCTTCTGCTAAGGGAATAAATTCTCCGGGAGAAATTATTCCTCGATCGGGATTTTGCCAGCGCACTAAAGCTTCAGCGCCGATAACTTGGCCGGTAGCAATATTCACTTGCGGCTGATAGTATACCTGAAACTCACCTTGTGCCAAAGCGTGGCGCAGCAAAGCTTCGAGAGCAAACTTTTCAGGAGAGAGAGTCGTAACCTTGGTGGAGTCGTTAACTAAATCTTTGAGTCTGGCTTCTGCTTGGTGAAGCGCGAGTGTCAGCGGTTGAGTAATAGTTTGCCGTTTCAAGACGCGAGAAGCAATGGCTCCCAGCAATTCAGCTTTGGTAAACGGCTTTGTCAGGTAATCGTCTGCCCCCAATTCCATCCCCCGACGAAAATCGGTTTTGTCACTTTGAGCCGTGAGGAAAATAAATGGAATTGTTGCAGCTAGCGAGTTTTGCCGCAGAGTCCGCAACACGTCATAACCGTCGAGTTCCGGCATCTGCACATCGCACAAAATTAAATCAGGTATCTCCGAAAGTGCCATCTGCACCCCAGCTCGACCGTTTTCGGCAGCAATGACCCGGTAGCTGTGAGATTCCAGGAGTTGCAGAAGAGTTTCCCGGATTAATTCGTCGTCCTCAATTACCAAAATTTTGAGCATGATACTTAGATAACAGATGCCACTTTATATCTGAACCTGACTAACTCTAGCATACTCAAACTAGCAAATTAATAATTCAGCTAATTAGCCAATAAACCATTAGCCAAATGGCTGAATACTTCCCCTCGGTTCTTAAGTCACAATCAAAGAACTGCCCAAATTGGGAAGATTTCGATCTCTTTCAAGAGCAGAAGACTGCTGCGCCCGACTCGTTTGATAAACTTTTATTACAAAATACCCAATATTTCTCATAAAAAAAAATAGCCAAGAGTTTCAATGCGCCGAGGGGGGAAATTACTCAGGCTATCACTTATATAATGTCCGGTTAATTGTTCATAATTAGTCCGTGTTTTTACTGAGAATTAGAGTTTTCGCTCAATGGATGAATCAGGACGCTGCGTTCTGATTCATCCAAAAAAGGATACTTGCTTTCAGACAACAGTCGTGGAGAGAGAAAAATTTTAGATTAAGGTTCAATCTGCCAGATTCATCGGTGAAGTAAATCTAACATCTAAAATCGACTAACGGAAAACTTAATTATGGTTCTATAGCAATCATTGCCGGAGTCGTAATTTTTTTACCCCACCCCAACCCTCAGAGCGGCTTCGGGGAGGGAGTAAGAAATTCACACATGATGCGAGGATTGCTATATAACCGGAAATCCTATTATGCACTGCCTTAATTCACAGGCTTAGTGGAATTCGCGCAAAACTTGGAATCTACAATTGCAGAAGTGATACGGACATGGTGCATGGATGAGGACGGAATTATCTGGTCTTGCGGAACTACCACGGTCTTTTTACAAACCAGCTCGCTACTGCCTACAGAGGCAAAGTTCCAAGCATAAAATTCGGGAGTGCTGACTGTCGCATTGGCCGGATGTAAACCTAGTGCAGTCACTAATACTAATCCAAAAGTCACTAAAGCTACGATCGCGAATCTCAGCATATTCTTTGTTTGAACAGGAAAACTTACCTGATCGGTATTACCTTATTATTACGCGGGTGGATAGAGAGCGTCAATCGATTTTAGATTTTAGATTTTAGATTAAAGAATTGAAGCATTGACTTGCGCGAGAGAAATTCGGGGGTTCCTTTATCGGATACAGGTTTTTTATTTCTGGGTCCTGAGTCTGCTTTCGGAATGAATCCGGGGGCTTGTATCCTGGATGCTTGATTGTCAATAGCAGTTATTCCGCCGTCAGATTCAACTGGTAAGCGATCGGCTCAGATGCTTGAGAAACTACCACGAATTCATAAAAGCCAGTATCATCCAGCAATCCAGACCAACTAAGCCCCTCTGCATCTTCCAGCAAAGCTCGCGCGCCTTTTGTCCGCCCTGGAGAATAAATTGACAGCAGAGTTGATTTGCGCGGGGCTTGCAAATTCACGCGCAAAGTTTGATTTTGAGCGAACCTGGCAATGTAAGCTTTCCCTTCTCCGGGTTTGAGATTGCCTGTGAGGCGTTTGCTGTTCGATAGGCGGTCAAATTCAACGCTTTCGACAGTTGCTCCAGCTTGTAAGGCTTCGAGTTCGTCGGCGGTAATTGCTTGCCAAATTTGTCCGATCGGCAAACCAATGATATTGCGATCGCGCGGCTGTTGTGGAAACCAATAAAAAAACCTAGCATCAGCCAAATCGTAGAGAGCCCGACTGCTCAAATTCAGCTTGTTAACCTCAGTTTTCCAGCGATCGATATCAGTGGTGTCGTAAGTGCCCAACCGCGCTCTAGCGTCGCTGCTGAGATTTTCCAGCTTATCGAGCAACTCGTCGCCGATTTTCTGCCACCTTTCGCGCCATTGGCGATCTTCCTCGCCTTCTTTTAACAATCGTCCCCCCAATTCCGGGTATTTGGCATAGAAAGTCTCGTCTACAAGGTTGACGTAACCGTTATAGAATCGATCGTCAATTTTGAGCTTTACAAAGCGATCTTGCAAAGCATCTTCTTGCTCCTGCTTCGGGCTTGAAGGCTGGGGAACTTTCTGCACTTTTGATTGCAGATTTAACAAAGAATTGCCCGCAAACCAGCCAACTCCCCCCATACTTGAAAGCACCGCCACCACAAACAAAGCCATTTTCCAAGCAGGCATCTTTTGCTGATTGCCAATAGCAGCAACTCGCACCGGAGTTCCCGGCAGTTTTGGCGTGGGGGCGGGCACGGGTATAGGCGAGAGATCCGGCGGCTGCGTGGGCGCAAAATACCCTGGCTGCAGGGCTGGCGGCAAAGGCTGCAAAGGCGGATTGCCGGAGAGAGCGAGCATTACCTCGCGAGCCGAGGAGTAACGCTGGCTCGGCTGTTGAGCAAGCATTTTATCCAGCACCAGGGACAAATTGGGAGACAGAGAACATTCCGCCCGCCAGTTCCAATTCAGCGTCTGGCTGTCGAGCAACTGATGCGGTTCCTTCCCAGTCAGCAACACCAAAACCGTGGCCGCCAGAGCGTACAAATCGCTGTGGGGAGAGACGATTCCCATCTGCATCTGTTCGACGGGAGCGTAGCCGAGCTTGCCGATGCGAGTCGCGGGGGCGAGAGTGCCATTAGCCTCAGCGAAAAGAGACTCTACGGTGGCGGCGACTTGTTTTACTCCGCCGAAGTCGATGAGCACGGGCATCCCGTCAGAACTCCGCAGAATCAGGTTGTCCGGGGAGATGTCGCGGTGAATCACTCCTAGAGAGTGAATGTATTCGAGCAGGGGCAAAATCTGCTGCAGCAATTGATTGATTTCTGCTTCTATGAACCGCAAACCCTGACGCTTGCGGGCGTCGAGCAGAAAGCGGTAGGTTTGACCGGGCACGTAGTCTTGGACGAGAAATAGGTAGCCTCGATCGCTGATACTGACGCGGAAGAGTTCGCGAAAGCGCGGGATTTGATTGTGTTGCAGCTTGTAGAGCACTCCTGCTTCGCGCTCGAACAGTTCCTCGGATTTTTGTAAAGCGTAACTTCCATGTACTTGGGGCGCAAATTCTTTTAAAACGCAGGGTTCGTTAAATCGGTGGGTGTCTTCAGCGAGGTAGGTGCGCCCGAAGCCTCCGTGTCCCAATTCGCGGACGATGCGGTAGTGGTTGTTGAGAGTTATGCCGGGGTAGATGGGATTGTTCATTGGAACTTGCTGCGTCGGATTTTCACGCTTGACTGAGACTGGGAGTTTTGGGCGATCGCTGAATTAATCTTGCCATAGTGTTTGACACTCCCACCCCTGAAGGGGATGAGATTCTTTAGGAATTTCGCCCTAAATATCCCAGAGAGACAATTGCTTGTACTCTGGGTTCTCGCCCACACGCCGTTTGCCTTTTTGGGGCAGCGTATTATCTGACGAGCGTTCGTACATTCCGACATTAAAAAGTGTCGTTTGTACTGGTTTCGGCGAGTCCCGCCGTACCTTTTTCTTGACAATATTTAACCCGTAGGTTTCTATTGCCTTAGTTTTCACATTCTTAGCAGCTTGTAAATTAGCATCATCAATATGTCCGCAATTAGTGCAAATAAACTTTTCACCCTTGCGACTATTTTTATCAACTTGTCTACATTTACTACAAGTTTGACTGGTATATTTGGGGTTAATTTTATACAATTTCTTGCCTAGCTTCGCAGCCAAATATTCAAGTTTTTGAGTTAAACCATACCAACTTGCATCAGCAATAGAACGATTCAATCCTCGTTTAGCTGATTGACCATTAGATAAAAATCTACCAGCCTCAGACTTAACTGGTTTGCACCGTTTAATCATGTTTTTGACTGGTAAATCTTCCACCGTAACAGCATCAGCTTTTTTAACAATTCGATTAGCCACATCCCATTGATAAGATTCTCGTCGCTGTTGAATCCTGTTATGTAATTTACTCACCCTGAGTTGAGCTTTACTGCGATTCTTGCTTCCCTTTTGCTTGCGACTAACCCGCCTTTGTCTAATTTTCATTAAACGCTTAGTTTTTTTATTAGTAGCAAAACGCGGGTTGTCAATACTACTTCCATCAGACAAGTAAACCAATTTTCCTAATCCCATATCACAGCCAGTAATGGTTTTAATTTCACTGTCTGGGATTATTGGAAAATCTGGTACTGTCTTGTTTTCAATTCTAACTGAAACGTACCAACCATCAGCTTTCTGTCTAACTGTAACCGTCTTGATTTCAAATCCATCTGGAAGAGAACGCGAATTATAAAAACGCATCCATCCGATTTTAGGCAAATAGATTTTATTACCCTTGATTTTAATCCTTCCTGGTTTGTAACTAAAGGATTTAAAATCGTGACGACGTTTAAATTTGGGAAACCCAGCACCCTTGAAAAACTTATTAAAAGATTCGTTAACTCGAACTGTTATTAACTGTAAAACCCCAATATCAATCTCTTGATACCAGGGTCTAGCATCTTTTAATTCTTGCAGGTTTGCATCTTGCATCAAAACTACCGTGCGTTTAGGAGATCGATCTTTCTCCCCTTTTTTCTTGGCTTTGCCACCACCACCTTTCCAGGGGTTAGCTAATTGCGTCCCCTTAACTAAACTGCAAGTCAAAGGTGTGATTTCAGCTTGTGTTTTCAAATCGGAATAGCTACCGCAAATAAATTGCTGATGCCAGCCATCAACACGGTCGCGCCAACACCAGTTGTAATTAGCTCGTAACATATCGAGCCATCCCGATAGTTTTTTAAGCTGTTGATTATTGGGGCGCAACTTATACTTGTAACTCAAAATCAATTCGCTCACCTCCTGAAGTTATTTTATCGTATATTGTAGATATTAACGACTTAACGACAGCTTCATATGCAAGACAAATGCAGACGCATCCCGACCCCTTCAGGGGTGGGCTTGCGGCGCGGTCAAACTCTGTCAGTGTTGATTAGTCGATCGGCAGCTTGGCTATCCCCTGTGGCTATTGTTAAAAAAGCAGTTTCGTGCTATAGAAGTTTATCGACTGCGCCATATTTTCGATTCGATCGACCTCAAAATGTGTTCAAATTTTTAGCGTCCAGCCCAATGTGCGATCGGGTGTTAGCGCTACTAATTGAATTTTGAGCGATCGAGGTGCCAAATACCCATTTTAAGGAGCAAATCATGCAGCCAGAACAGCGTCAGCGAGCAATGGGGGCGTTTGAAGAGTTTTTGAGGGCGCCGCTTGAGGAACGATTGCAACACCAACAGAATCGAGTTGCCGAATCCAGGGCGATCGCGCTTTTTCAAAAAGTCGCGGCCACAGTACCAGCTTACCAGACTTTCCTAGCTGCACTTAACATCAATCCCGCCTCAATTCAAACCTTTGAAGACTTCCAAAAATTGCCGCTAATTACCAAAGAGAATTATTTACGCTGTCACCCGCTACCTCAGTTGTGTCACCAGGGCAAATTAGAAACTTGCGATTTCATTGCTGTTTCATCGGGTTCGACAGGAAACCCGACATTTTGGCCGCGTTTTATCAGCGACGAGTTGCAAATTGCCGCTCGTTTTGAACAAATATTTCACGACAGTTTTTACGCCGACAATCGCTCAACTTTAGCTGTGATTTGCTTTCCGTTGGGAACTTGGGTAGGCGGAATGTACACGGCAAATTGCTGCCGCTATCTAGCGAGTAAGGGTTATCCAGTTACAGTTGTGACGCCTGGGAATAATAAGACTGAAATATTCCGAGTTGTGCAGGAACTTGGGGAGCATTTTGAGCAAGTAGTTTTGTTGGGATATCCGCCATTTATCAAGGATGTGATTGATAGCGGAATTGCTGGGGGTGTGGAGTGGCAAAAATATCGAATTAAGATGGTGTTTGCTGGGGAAGTGTTTAGCGAAGAATGGCGGAGTTTGGTGAGCGATCGCACTAATTCTGACAATCTATATTACAACTCTGCGAGCCTTTACGGTACTGCGGATGCGGGCGTTTTGGGCAACGAGACACCGCTGAGCATTTGTATCCGTCGCTTTTTAGCAAAGAATCCCGAAGCAGCACGCAATTTATTCGGGGAATCGCGGTTGCCAACGCTGGTGCAGTACGATCCGAAAAGCCGCTTTTTTGAAGTGAATAATGACGGCACGCTGTTATTTTCGGGCGACAACGGCATCCCGCTAATACGCTATCACATCTCCGATAACGGCGGTTTAATTTGTTACGAAGCAATGCTTAATTTTTTGGCTGAATGGGGATTTAACCCTGTGGCACGTTTGCAGCAAGCAGCAGGTATGAAAGTTTCTGATTTCCCCAGAGGGATTCGCTGCTTGCCCTTTGTCTATGTATTTGGGCGATCGCACTTTACCGTTTCCTACTTCGGTGCTAACATTTACCCGGAAAATGTCACCGTAGGTTTAGAAGTTCCCACGATTCGGGAATGGGTGACGGGAAAATTTGTACTGCAAGTCAGGGAGGATTCGGAGCAAAATCGGTTTTTATCGGTGGTTGTGGAATTAGCAGCGGGGGTGGAGGGCGACGAGGAGATGAAACAGGCGATCGCATCTTCAATTCTCGCGCAATTGCTGCGGCTAAACAGCGAATTTGCTAATTATGTGCCGCCAGAATATCAGTTACCTGTGGTGACATTAACTGCGATGGGCGATGCGGAGTATTTTCCGATTGGGGTGAAGCATCGATACACGCGACAGTAAGTAGTTTGAATTGATGAGTTATCAGTGTTCAAAAGTCTTGTGTTATTCTATAATTAGGGTGACATTTGATGGTTCAGCTTAGAAGAGAATATGCCAGCAAAAGACATCTACCACAATACTGTCAGAACAGCCCTGGAAAAGGACGGGTGGACGATAACAAACGATCCGCTACCCTTAAAAGTTGGTAAACGTACTCTCAGTGTTGATTTAGGTGCAGAAAAACTATTTGCTGCCGAAAAGCAAGGTCGCAAAATTGCTGTAGAAGTTAAAAGTTTTGTGAGTGCTTCACCAGTTCATGACTTAGAACAAGCTGTTGGACAGTATATTATTTACGAAGATATTCTACAGCGAGCGGAACCTGAACGGATAATATATCTGGCAATTCGTGCAGAAGTTTATGCAGAAATATTTTCTGAACCTATCGGGCAGATTTTGTTAGAGAACAAGAGATTTAAACTAATAGTTTTTGATTCATTAAAGGAGACAATTGTCAGATGGATAGACTAGATGAATATCGCCAAATTGTTCGCAATGTTTTAGATAGTTATGCCCAGATTTCTTACGGACACGGAGAAATTAAAAGCAGCGTTATTGTTGACAGCGAACAAAACAATTTTTTACTAATGCACGATGGCTGGCAAGGGCCTAAAAGAATTCACGATTGTATCGTTCATGTGGAAATTATCGACGGCAAAATCTGGATTCAACAAGATGGTATAGAAACGGGAATTACCGCAGAACTTGTAGAATTAGGAGTGCCTAAAGACAAGATAGTTTTAGGGTTTCATCCGTATCATGTTCGGCAACATACGGGATATGCGATCGCCTAAACCAACTTACTCTACAGGAAAATTGAATGAAAGGACGATCGCTAAATTGTATCGGGATCAATATTTAATTCTCGCAGTTTCGCGGCCAGGCGATCGGCTCGTTGAGCTTCTTGTCCGGCTCGTTGAGCTTCTTGTCCGGCTCGTTGAGTCTCCGTTTCTGCAACCTCTTGAGGAGTAGGGACAAGCTCTCCTTCTGCTGTAAAGAAACGCAATTTTCCGCCACAAATTCCGAGACTCAAGTCGAGCTGCTGACTCCGCAGATGCCCGAATTCGTTTGGTGCGATTGCTTCATATTCCCCGTCAACTAAATGAAACCCAGCTAATTCTAAAGTTTCTGGATCAAACCAAAAGTAGTCGTGAGTGCGAAAAGTATCTTGATAGAGTTGTTTCTTAAAGTTTTTGTCTATATCCGCTGTTTTGGGAGACAGGATTTCAACGATGATATTGGGGTACTTTCCCTCTTCATCCCAAACTACCCAGCTTTTCCGAGTTTTGCGTTCAGTTCCGAGTACAACACAAAAGTCGGAGCCTCGGAAGTCCTTCGATTTGAGTTGCTTGGAACAGTAATAAATGGTTAGATTTCCAGCAGCATAGAAATTGTTTCTATCTCGCCACAGCCATTCTAGGCCTTGGAGGAGTAGGATTATTTGTCGCAGATGCAGTTCTGTTTCTACGGAATGTTCATCACTCTCTAAATCGCCGGGAGGAAAGATAAAGTTTTCCGGTATCTCTTGTTCTAGTATTTCTTGGGTAGTAGCTAATTCTGCGGTTGCGGACATGGCTGCGTAGTGAGGAGTAAGAGGTTGTGTGTCTATTTTAGCAAGCTTTTCATATCTCTGCCGAGGACTATTGTGAAAGCCCGATCGCACTTTTTGCCCAAAAATGCGATCGAAGACCGAATAATTAGTCTTTAACTATTAGCAACTATCGTTTTATTGACCGTCAGTTTGTCTGAGAGCTGCCAGGATTTCCGGTCGTTTCATGCGCGCGTAGCCCCGCACTTTCCTGTCTTTGCCGATCGCCTTCAACCGTCTCAGCGAAAGACTTTCGTAGTCTTCCTCTGGGGACGGAAACGGCAACTCCAACTGCAACTGCGGTAACTGAGGTTTCTGCTGTGCTTTCGACTGCTTCTTTGGCTGCGTTTTTGACTGCTTCTTCGGCGGTGCCTCTGGCTGTCTTTCTGAGTGAGTCGCTGTGGCTCCCAGTTGGCGGCGGAGCGTTTCAATTTGATTTTTCAGGTCATTTTCTACGTTTTCAATGGTGTCGGAAACAAACTGATTAATTGTTTGGACTGTGCGTTCTAATTTTATTGACAGCAGTTTTTCCAGTTCATCCAACTGTCTCAAAGCACCTTCTAGATTTACCTCCGAAGTAACAGCCGATGTTGGCGGACGGTTGCTGCTCGATTGTTCAATTTTTTTAGCCATTTTATCTACCTTTTCCTGAAATGCTTTTTCCACTTGTTCGAGCAAATGCTTAATCTGTTCTATTTGGTTACGCTCAAAGTTCTGCTCAGTGAGAGCGTTTACGTGTTTTTTTAGCAGGTCTTCATTTTTTTTAACAGATTGTTCTATTTGTTTAGTTAGACTATCTACCTTTTTTTGAAATGATAGCTCAAATTGTTGCAGTAGAGTCTCAATTTGTGCTGTTTTATGAGTCGGTTGCGGAGCTAAATGTTCCATTTCTGCTTGAGCAACAGCTACCTCCTCGTCGGTCATTTCAAATACCCAAGCCCACATTTGCTCGATGCCGAGTTCTTTAGCAAGAATACACCAATCTGAGCCGCAGACAACTTCATATTCTTCTTCGTTGCTGTAAGCTTCAGTGGGGCGCACAATTAAAGGAATCAAGTTGCTGCCCTGCTCGATCAGACTCCTCCTGAGAGCTTCGCGGCGTTCGCGAGGAATTTCGCCCCGCTGAGGCTCTGGTACTGCTATTTGGGAAGTGTAAATCTGACTGTGACTAATTGGCTTAATCCGCAAATATTCAACTATTCGGTTTTGATCGGACGATCGATCCATCTTGTTATAAGTCCCCTTTTCTCATTAAAATCTGGTGTGTAGGTATTTATGTATATCTACGCGGCTTCCCGTGGGGTGACATCCCTGGTGATGGCGTCCCGCCCTCGCCCGTGCTACGGCAAAAGTTACTGCAATTCCTAAAAAAAGCGACTGTGATGAGTTTAACTGGCTGTGGGACACCAATGATCCACTGCTTTACTCATCTTTACTTTTTTTGGAGTAGAGACTCACTGAGTCAAAGTTGCGAGTAGCCGCAGGAGTTGCGAGTTATGAGTATTTTTGCCACTTGTCAATTATTTTAATCATTGTTTTGTCGGTTAACCCTTTAACACGTTCCACCACATTTGCAAATGAGACAAACGGCCGCACTTCTCGCTCTTTGAGTATTATTTGGATTACTGGAAGCTTCAAGCCAGCATCTTTCAAATTAGCCGACAGTTGATTTTTCTCTAAAGTATTGAGTGCTTCCAACAGCGACATTGATTCGGAAGTTACGTTTTCAAATTCTGGTATCCTCTCTACCACCACTTGTTTTTCGGGTGGCGACTCTGCTTTCAACTCATTAATTCTGTTTGCTAACCCAGCTTCAACTAACAGAGGTACTTGTTGTAAGATTCGGTTTTCAAGTTCTTGTATACTCTGCGCTAAAACTTGTTGTTCACGGGCGTACTCGGCTTTTAATTCATTGATTTGACTTGCAAACAGGGCTTCAATATTTGTTAGTCGCTGTTCTAAACTAGATGAATCTTCGGTAGTTTCATTTTCACCTAAATTAGGAACTTCGACCACAGAAACAGGGTTTGTTATTGAATCTGCGGGCGGCGACGAAGTATTTTCGTACAAAAACCCGGTTTCTGGGAGTTCAACTAAATTCTCAGGGATTGCGGTTTTTCTAAGAATTTCAAGTTGTTTGAGGAGAAGTTCTTCATTTTCTTCTTCCAGGATGAATGCTCCGATTGTCTCGCCTTTGGGACCATCTATTTCCTTTGCTCTCGCCGCTGCGTAGTATTCAAAATTTCCGTCTACTATTTCGTAAGCATCCATACCGTTTCGGCGGACAATTATCGGATTAATCAATCCTCCTGACTCTAAAATCAGTCTGGCTAATTTCTCCAACTCAGCCTCGGAAAAATTGGAACGTGGCACTGCGGATGTAATTTTTTTAACTGCAACCAGTGACGGAGATAATTTTTTCATTAGTTTTTACCTATTTTTTCCAAAACTTCGAGTGCTAGCATTTCAAATTCTTGGGAGGCGATGCAATCAGGCTTAAAGTCTAGCACTGAAATCGGATCGGCGATTTCCATATTTCCCACGATTTGAAATTGTTCTGCACACTTTGCTAAATCGTCTCTCTCGTAAATTACGCTGTCCATGATTTCAAAGCCGTAGCGTTTGGGAATTGCCTCCCTCCGCTTGGGCAAACTGTACTGTACAAATTTAACATTAGTTGAAATTTTGCAAGGGAGGACGCCTAAAACTTCTAGTGGTTTCTTGCCAATTTGTTTTTTGAATCCGTTAACTTTTTTGATAAAGTCCTTGACATTAATCAGTCCTTGATTGGCAAAAGGTTTTAAGTCAGAAGGAATAATTAAATAATCCGCCGCAATTAGAGCAACTCTCGCATAAAAATTCAAAGATGGCGGCGTATCGATCAGTACAATATCATATTTATCCTGTACTTCTGCTAGTTTCTGAATTAAAATCATGCGGCTGTAATCTAGTTGATTGAGTTCCGTTTCATATTGCATTAAATCAATATGGGAAGGAATCACATCAATTTCGGGATGGCAAAAATTAGACTTGCGAGCTACTTGTGCAATCGAGAAAAAGTCTTCTGATTGCAAAACTTGAAGAATATTATTATCTTTCAAATCGTCTTGTTCTTCATCCTCAAATTTTACTAAACCCGTCGCAAAGGTTGTATTAGCCTGACTGTCTAAGTCTATCACCAAGACTCTCTTACCTTTCTTGCTCAGCGCAGCAGCTAAATTGACTACTGTTGTAGTTTTGCCAACGCCGCCTTTATTGTGGTAAACTGCAATGATTTTCATCGTATTTTGAGTTGTTGGGATAACGGTTACATCGGATTTAACTTGAGGCTTAACTGGATTATTTTCAGGTATTTGTTGTGGTTCAGAGATTTGACTTGGCTCAGGTTCTGCGGGGGCGGGATTGTTGGGCTGTACTGGGACTTCGCTCATTAACTCAGGACTAACCAAATTAATTTTACTATCTTCCAGTTTGAGATTATCGGGATTTTTTATAAAATTTAAACTATCTCTGCCAATTAAAGCGATAATTTCATCAATTCTATTTTCAATGTCTTGTCCAGCACACTTAAAGACTAGCTCAATATCATCGGCGATTCTTTCGTAAATTCTAATTTCTTTACCGTTAGTTATTAGTCCGTAGCGGATGCTCAAACTTGTTAAATAGCGAGTTAGTTTTCGCCGGTGGCGGTCTAAATTTTCCTTCGGATGTTTAGCCTCCATGACTACACTCATCGGTGAGTCTGTCTCGATGACTATGGGGATAACTTGGGTGGCAAATGAGAGGAAGTCGAGACGAATATTCCCAAATGCTATTTCTTGGTGCCAAGTGTCGGGCGTATAGCCTAACTTTGGCAGCAGATAGCTGACAATGAGTTTGCTTTCTACTTCGCTTTCGTTGCGACAGTTATTGGGATTGAAAGTCATTCGATTTTAGATTTTAGATTTTAGATTTTAGATGGGGAATGACTGATTTAATAATGGTACGGATTGTGATATTGACAGTAGGGCAATACGGTTCAGTTAAAAATATTTATTCCGGGCGAGATCCCCCTAAATCCCCCTTAAGAAGGGGGACTTTGAGTAAGTTCTTGTCCCCCCCTTTTTAAGGGGGGCTAGGGGGGATCGAGCTTAACTGAACCGTATTGGACAGTAGGGCGCGCATTCCGTCCCTGACAAAGGCTACGGATTGTAATATTGAAAAACCCGGTTGTGTTTGACAAACCGGGTTTTTTAGGGATTTATCCCGTTTCAAACTTACTTTGTTTGAGCGTTAAATTCTTGCAATGTCTGATAGCCGCCAGCGGGATTGTATAGGTGACAGTTGTCGGCAATCCGCTTCATTAAAGACCAAGAAAATTCTGTTTCGTAGAGATGATCTTGCCAATTTTCCTTTAAGCTGCTGTGGGCGAGGCGCAAATTGTACCAGGGAATAGCAGTTGAAAGGTGGTGGGGAACGTGCACGTTAATGTCGTGGCACAGAAACTCTACCCAGCGGGGATAATCGCAGTGAACTGTTCCCGATAGTTGCGCTTGGGCTTCGTTCCATTCTTCGGGTTCTTTAAAGGAAATATCTGGGGCGGTGTGGTGGACGATCGTAAAAGTGCTCATCCAGAAATGGTAAACCAGCCAGGGCATCAACCAAAATTTGACAAATCCCCAAATGCCTGTGGTTGCAATTAAAATCGGGAATCCGATCGCAGCACCGATTAAAACTACAAAAACTGAAAACCGCACTTGTTCTTGTTGCTGTTTGCCTTTGAAGCGCCACCACATAAAGTGTACTTTTGCCCAGTGGGCGATCGAGCCAATCCACCACATCCGACCGAATATTAAACTATAAGCTATTTGTAAAGCCTTGGGCGCGGCAGCGTAGTCTTCTGCTGTCATCGGCTGCCAAGCATTATCCTCACCAAGTTTATTGGTGTGCTTGTGGTGGTAATTGTGCCCGTGTCGCCATGCGTGAAACGGATAAATTAACGGCAGAAATGCAATATGTCCGACTAAATCGTTTACCCAGCGGCGGTTAGCAAATGACCGGTGCCCGCAGTCGTGGCCGATCACAAAAAAACCGGTTAATCCGGTTCCTGTGAAAATCCACATTAGGGGCAGTAGATACCAAGGCGATACTGCTAAGCCCAAGTAACCGACAGCAACTAGCAAAACGTTGACGATGACTTTTGTCCAAGCTTTGCGGGGGTTTTTGACGAATACTTCCCGCGGCAGGGTTTTGAGAATATCTTTGAGGCGCAGGTTGGAGGTGTCACTTGCGGATGTCAAATTTAGTGGTTTTTCGATCGATGCTGTCATAAACTGATTTCGATTCTCCGTATGCCATGAGCATGGCTTAACAAAATTAGCGCATAAAAAAGCGCAGTAAAAGGTCAGCTCGTTGCCAGCAAGCAGCAGACGAGTTGAGCTGTAGGCAAGCGCGTTTTAGCAAATGCTAGCGATCGCTATCCGCAGTTAGGAATTTCTAGCACTTTTGGCAAAAAACACTGCGGGTAGCAAAACATTCGTTTTTATAACACAGGGGCAGGACAATTAGCATTAGGCGCTATTGTCTGCTAATTGCTCTTGCTGCCAGAAACCGGGTCGAGAGCCGACAAGCCAGCGATCGAGCGTTGCTGTTTGAGGCTTTGCACTTCCAGCAGCAAGGATTCGATTTCTGCTTGCAAGTGCAGGAACTTAACTTGCTGATCGGCTTGGTAGGGGCACTTCACCAAATCTACTTTGCGGGCAAAACTGGTCGATAGGGTAGAAGAACTAGCCATTTCGGGGTTGCTCGCGGCGACTTGAGGCCGGGAAAGAGTGGATGAATTATTTGACATTAGTAATTGAGTAGACATATCTACACATTCACACCATTAAGTTACTTTAACCTGAACCGATCGTATTAAACATCAAATTAACCGATCGAGCTAAAATTAGTGTAAATTCCTTGGCCATTGCCTAAAACCATTGACATCGTGACCCTGATTCTACCTGCTACTGACTCTACTGCTAACTCTGCTGCCCGCGCCGCCGAGCCGAAACGCTACGGCTGGCCCGGCTTGATCGAAGCTTATCGCCCCTACCTGCCGGTGACGGAAACCACGCCGGTAGTGACCCTCCAAGAGGGCAATACTCCCCTGATTCCAGCACCTGCGATCGCCTCTCTCATCGGTCGAGACGTGCGCGTCTTAGTGAAATACGACGGCCTCAACCCCACTGGTAGTTTCAAAGACCGGGGGATGACAATGGCGATTTCCAAGGCGAAGGAAGCTGGTGCCGAAGCTGTAATTTGCGCCAGTACCGGCAATACTTCGGCCTCGGCGGCCGCCTACGCCAGACGCGGGGGGATGCGAGCTTTCGTGTTAATTCCCGAAGGTTACGTGGCTTTGGGCAAGCTGGCGCAAGCTTTGCTTTACGGTGCGGAAGTAATTTCGATTGGGGGAAATTTCGATCGCGCCTTAGAAATTGTCCGCGAAATGGCTGTCAATTATCCGGTGACATTGGTCAACTCCGTCAATCCTTACCGCTTGGAAGGTCAGAAAACCGGCGCTTTTGAAGTGGTGGACGCTTTGGGCGATGCCCCCGACTGGCTCTGCATTCCCGTCGGAAATGCGGGAAACATCACAGCATACTGGATGGGTTTTTGTCAATACCACCAAGCCAAAAAATGTTCGCGCTTGCCGCAGATGATGGGCTTTCAAGCAGCCGGGGCTGCGCCTTTGGTAACGGGCCAAGCAGTGGCGAACCCAGAAACCCTGGCGACGGCAATTCGGATCGGCAACCCTGCTAGCTGGAAACAGGCGATCGCAGCTTCCGAAGCCAGCCGTGGCAGTTTTGCTGCCGTCACCGACGCCGAAATTCTCGACGCTTACCGTTTGTTAGCATCACAGGAAGGAATTTTCTGCGAACCGGCGAGTGCAGCTTCTGTGGCGGGTTTGCTGAAGGTAAAAGACCAAGTTCCGACTGGGGCGACGGTAGTTTGCGTGCTGACTGGTAACGGTTTGAAAGACCCGGATACCGCAATTAATCACAGCAACAATCAATTTAAAAGCGGCATTGCTCCGACTTTGGATGCAGTAGCTGGGGCGATGGGATTTTAGAAGAAGGAAGAAGGAAGAGGGAAGAAGGAAGAAGGAAGATAGATACAGGCAAGATGCCTGTTCCACTCTTAGTTAAAATCTCTTGTGGGGAGTAGGGGTTGGGCATCTTGCCCGCCCATAAGCCCATCGAAACAGGCAAGATGCCTGTTCCACTTTTAGTTAAAATCTCTTGTGGGATGGGCATCTTGCCCGCCCGTAAACCAATCGAAACAGGCAAGATGCCTGTTCCACTTTTAGTTAAAATCTCTTGTGGGATGGGCATCTTGCCCGCCCCTAAACGCGACATCCTACATTTTCTCCTGAGATATCCATGCACCCCAAAAATCAGGATGAGATAACAATTTATGATGGGAGTTAGTATCAATAAACTCCTGTGATATCACTTTTTTCTCAATAAACTCAGCCAGAAACTTTTGTCATTATATTATGACTAGCCCTACTGCAACCCTGTTAATTTCCTGTCCCGATCGCAAAGGGCTTGTTGCCTTACTTGCCAATTTTATCGCCTCCCACAACGGCAATATCATCCACGCGGATCACCATACAGATTTTACCGCCGGATTATTTCTGAGCAGGCTAGAATGGCAATTAGATGATTTTGACTTAACCACCGAACAAATAACACCTGCTTTTAGTGAAATTGCCAAGGACTTACAAGCCAACTGGCAATTGCATTTCTCTCATAAAATTCGACGCATCGCAATCTGGGTCAGCCGTCAAGATCATTGTTTATTAGACTTGATTTGGCGACAACAATCTCAAGAAATCAGAGGTGAAATCCCCCTGATTATCAGCAACCATGAAAATTTAAAGCCTCTTGCCGCACAATACGGTATCGACTTTGAGTATATTCCCATTACTAAAGACAATAAAGCTATTCAAGAAGCACAACAGTTAGAACTTCTTAAAAAATATAAGATTGATTTAGTAGTTTTGGCTAAATATATGCAAATTTTGGGTCAAGACTTTATCAGAAAATTTCCCAATGTGATTAATATTCACCATTCATTTTTACCCGCGTTTGTGGGTGCAAATCCCTACGAAAGGGCTTATGAAAGAGGGGTGAAAATTATCGGTGCAACAGCCCACTATGTTACACCGGATTTAGATGCTGGCCCGATTATCGAACAAGATGTTGTGCGCGTGACTCACCGCGATGAAGTCTCTGATTTGATTCGCAAAGGTAAAGATTTAGAAAGGGTTGTTTTAGCAAGGGCGGTGCGATATCATTTACAAAATCGTGTTTTAGTTTACGGCAATCGGACTGTGGTTTTTGCTTGAAAATTAGGCATCATATCAATCCTGGTTTGTTACTTTTTTCATAACTCGGTGAGTGATATCAATTCCAGCGGCACGATCGCAGTGCAGCGAATCCCAAAGTTTTCTCAACTTGATATTTTTCATTAATTGTGATGCTGTTAAGATTGGGAGCATCTCATATTTGTAAAAACACTTCTTCTGGCTCCTTCCTTCTTCCTTCTGACTCTTTTCTCCTGGCTCCTGACTCCTGACTCCTAACTCCAATTTCTAGCTAGGCTGCTTTCATTGAGATGCTCCCGTTAAGATTTTCCGTTGTCGTCTTGTTGCGATCGCCCTTGGGTAAATTTTCGCAAAGAGCGGCCCATACGACGAGGTTTCGGAACATTACTTTTGCCTGCGGGCCATCCTTCGCGCTGCTGGGAGCGATCGCCATCGGTTTCTTCGGTTTGGTCATGAAACAAAATTTGTCGCGTCGGATAAGGCAAATCGATGCCGTTTTCCACAAGCTTTTTTTTAATAGCACAAATTACCTTGTCGCGCGATCGCATATCGTCAATGCGGCGCGGCGGAGCAATCCACCACCGAACGCGGATCTTGACGGTACTTTCTGCTAGCTCAAGCACCAGCACATCGGGTGCAGGATCTTTCAACACCTCCTTTATGCTGTACAATGCTTCCAGCATTAACTGCTTGGCGCAATCAATATCGTCGCCGTAACCAATACTAAAATCGTATTCCGTGCGCCGTTTATCGAAAGCGGTATTCACTGTCACCGAATTCGTAAACAATTCGGCATTGGGAATGACAATCCGGCGACCATCATAAGTTAGCATTGTTGTAGCGCGCGTCTCAATATTTTCTACCGTTCCCTCAAAGTTTTTAAACACAATCTGGTCATCGATTCGGAACGGTTCCGTCAACAGAATTAGGATACCGGCTAAGAAGTTTTGCAAGATATCGCGAAAGGCAAAACCAATCGCCACCCCGCTAATTCCCAGCAGTTGCACCAAATCGCCAGCTTTCAATGTGGGAATTACAATCGAAAGAGAAATAAACAGACCAACTAGAACGATCGCACTCTGGGCTAACCGTCCTAACACCAGCCCCAAATTCCGAGCTTGGTGGTGGTGGCGGGTAACTCGCCTGACAACTCTCTTAATTTGCCTACCCACAAAGTAAAAAATTGCAAAGACAATTAACGCCAGCACAATATTAGGCAGCATGATCATAAAGCCGTCGATCATGCTCTGAATCTTTTTCCAGACTATGGATATCTCTGCCTTCATGAAGTTTCCTCGTGCATCAGTCGTTGTCGATAGTAGTAGAATCTAGCTCGATTAAGTTCTATCTAAAGACTGTAGGTTGGTACGACGCAAGGAAGATATTTTGGCAGTCCTCAAAATTTTGAATGCAGATTATAGGTTGGGATATAGTACAGTTACATCGATTAGTAGACCATCCGTAGATGCGGAATAATATCAACTCAGCCCTTCATCGGAATTATTCATCTCTCTTCCCTTCCTCTGTATCCTCTGCGTCCTCTGTGGTTTAATCATTCCGATATAAGCGGAATTGAATATCCTAAAGAAGCTGATAAATTAATGCCCCTTAATTGCAGGAAAAGCAACAACGCATCGGTGACTAAATCCCACCGGCTAAGGGGACTCGCCATGCCGACAATTCCTGAATTTGTAACTCCTAATTCCCAAAGGGCGGTAAATCGAGTAACTGATTTTTAGAAGGTGGAAGTTGGGCGGGATTTTTGCCTGGGGCAGAAGTTTGGCGGATTTCCAGAGCAGTTTCGCCAGGATTTGCAGTGCGAGTAGGTACTATTTCTAAAGAATATACTGTCTCCGTTTTTGCAGGGGCAGGATTTTGGGCTTTCGTGAGCAAGTCAACCGCATCTCCGAGGGCGCTAGTTAAATTTTTGCTAGTTTCGGCGTGACGGGCCTCTTCTTGTTTGAGGGCTTGAGTTAGTTGTTTAACTTGTTCGATCGCCCGATCGCGCTCTTGAAGAACTTCTGCTAACTTAGCTTTAAGTTCGCCTACTGTTTGCAGTTGTTCGACTTCCTGCTGGCGAGCAACTCCAGCATCGTCGCCTTCGGGCACAAGGGGGGAAAAATTTTGTAATTGCTCTATTTGTGCTTCCAGAGAAGCGATGGTTTGCTGAGTTAATTTAGCATCATTCCGCCGCTGCTCGGCTTCGGTATTGTATAGTTGGCGCCACTGAGCGGCACTTTCACCGGCCTCATCTCGATCGCGCGAAACTTCTGTTAACTGCTGTTGCAGCCGCTTGATTTCATCTAACCACTGTCTGACATCCTGAGCCATAATATTGATTTTAGATTTTAGATTTTAGATTTTAGATTTTAGATGGGGGAATTGGGAATTGGCAATTGCGAGTTGATAATGCCTTAATTAATTAACGACTTGTGTACCTCATCTTTCGCCCCATTGCCTGTGCGCTATGAACATTTTTTACTGGTTGCGCTACCTGATTTTAGCTTTGTTTCAGGCATTTTTGAGGCTGCTTCGAGCACTCAAACGGAAATTTGGGGGATTTTGGCTGTTTTGTCGGTGTTTGACTTGGGGCACACTCAAGGAAGTCGGCGCGAAGGCGGGAGAACAGCGCTTGCCGGGACTATCTGCAGAAATGGCCTACAATTCTATGCTGGCGCTGTTTCCGGGGCTGTTGGCTATCTTATCTGCGATCGCTATCTTTGAACCTTTGCAGTCAACACTTTATCAAATCGCCCGTCTTTTGGGCGAAGTTATACCCGATGACGTGCGGAAGTTGATTGGTGGCTTAATCAAAGAAATTCTGTTAACTCGCAGTAAAGGGCTGTTTTCTGTGAGCTTTCTTGGGGCGATTTGGGCATTTTCTGGAGTAATGAGCGCGGCGATGGCTGCACTCGATCGCATCCATGAAATTCCGAGCGATCGAACTAGACCATTTTGGAAAGCAAAACTTATTTCTCTGGCGCTGAGTATCGGTACAATTATACTATTAATTCTGGCATCGGGAGTAGTATTTGTCAGCGACTTAATTGTGCAAGCTATTGCCCGCCAGAGTTGCCTGCTGGAGTCCGTTGCCAATTGCGATTTAAAAGATGTTCAAAATTGCTTGCTACTCGTCGGCAATTGCCCTTTAGAGTCCCAACTGTTAGGTGTTTGGCGGCTGTGGCGGTGGCCGATTTCTTTGGGAATTGTATCACTTGCCTTTGCCTTTGTTTACCGCTACGGGCCTAGCCGCCGTCAACCAGATATTCCTATTTTGTCTGGAGCTGTTTTTGCTGCTATTTTGTGGGCGCTCTTTTCAGCTTTATTTCGGTTTTATGTTTTGCATTTGGGCAATTACACTTGGACTTACGGCACGATCGGAACTTTTATTGTGTTGCTGCTGTGGCTCGATCTTTCTTCTTTGGTGATGCTGATCGGCGCTCAGTTAAATGTAACAGTGGGAAAGGCAATGAAACTAAAATAACGGGCATTGGGCATTGGGCATTGGGCATTGGGCATTGGGCATTGGGCATTGGGCATTTGTTATTTGTTATTTGTTATGACAACAGTGAACAGTGAACAGTGAACAGTGAACAGTCAAAAAACTATTATTAATTACCGGATGCCGGCTTACCTGCGGAGTAAAGTGCTGAGGATACCCGCAACAAAAGACAACAAAATAAGTATCCAGATCACACCACCGGGAATGAATGTCAAGATACCAACACCTCTGAGAATCCAAACTAGGAGGGTGAGGCCCAGGATAGTCAAAAAGATGCGGGTAGATAGCCGCATTTGAAATCTAGGAGAATTAGTCATGTTGAATGTTAAAGTTTTGTCTGGATCAATGATAGCTGTTTTATTGGCGATCGGCAGTTACCTCACCTTAATTTCGGTTCCGGGTTCCGCTATTGCGCCTAGGGGTGCAAATAAGCTGGGGGAAACGGCAAATGCTGCTCAAAAAACACCTGCTGCAAGCTTAACAATTTCCGATCGCACAATTGGAGCGGCGAAGGTGGGGATGACTTTCGGACAATTGAAAAAGACTCTGGGTTCCACGGCGCAGTTTAAGGTAGAGTCTCCTTTTATGGTAGACTTTGATGCTGTGGCTGTCAGCCGATCGGGAAAAGTGCAATATCGGATTATCTACGCTGCGGGTACAAAGCTAAAAGATACGGATGTCATTGAACTTTTGATGACTGAAAATTCTAATTATAAAACAGTTCAGGGCGTCGGCCCAGGAATGACTCTGAAACAAGCCGAGGCTATTTACGGCAAGGCTACTTTATCTTATAACGTGGATAATGAAATGAGAGAAGGGGTTGTATTTGCCAAGCAACCCACTAGAAACATTATGTTTGTTCCCAAGGCTGATGGGAAACAATTTGCGGGAGTTTATGGCCCTGGTAAAGGGGGGTTTTATCAGACTAATAAGTATCAGCCGAATGCTGTAATTAAGTCTGTGATGGTGCGGAATTGAATTAGCAGGAGTTACGCAGGCACGCTGCATATACCGTGCCTGCGTAACTGCCCTAGTAGCGGTTTAAACCGCCGAGCTAGGGGTAATAAACCAGAATTTGCTGTAAATCCCCAGAAATAAATACAACTAACAGAAGTGGATATTGTCAGCATTTTTACCTATGAATATCGCTCGTAAAAACAGAGAATGTTCTCTTATAAAAAAACCTCAATTTTGTTTAATCACCACCAAAGTAATATCATCAAAAACCTTCTGATCGCCAATATACTGCCGCACATCATCAATCACAGCTTCCCGAATTTCTTGGGCAGAGCGGTGACGATTTTCAACCACCACTTGCCACAACCTTTCTAATCCGTACAGCGCTTTATTAATATCTATAGCTTCCGGAATTCCATCAGTATAAAGCACCACCACATCCCCAGGATTTAACTGCACTTCTGTTTGAGCAATAAAGTCGCCAATCTCTTCTACTAAGCCAATGGGAAAGCCTAAATCCATAGTGTCTATGCACTCCAATTTCCCATCAGCGCGCACCACAATCATTTCCTCATGTTGTCCGCTTAATTTCAGGACACCTCCGGCATAGTCTAAGATAGCTAGAGACATATTTCTAGAGGAGTCCATGCGCTGGAGATTATCATAAAGAGTCTGGTTGAGGACATCCAAAAACTTCACTGGATCTGTTTCGTTCATTTTCTGAAGCGTCCTGACCGCCGTTTGTGCCATAATCATCAACACGCCACTTTCTAAACCATGTCCCGTGACATCGCCAATGGTAATTTTTACTTTGCCATCTTGTTGCAATACATCGTAGTAATCGCCGCCAACTTCGTCAGCAGCTTTCATGAAACCAGCTATTTCTAAGCCTTCAATTGCCTCTAATTCTGACGGTTTTGGCAACACCATTTGTTGCAGTTGTTTGACAATATCGAGTTCTGCACTCATGCGAACATTGTCTGCTTTTAATTTCTGATTCAGGGTGCTAATTTCTTGATTCGCTTCAGCTAGTTGAGCCGTGCGTTCTTGAACTTTATCTTCTAAAGTGCGATATAGCAGGGCATTTTCAATGGAAATCGCAGCTTGAGAAGAGAGGACTTTGAGAATTTCTAGGCGATCGCGCGTAAAAGCTCCCGTAGTCAGATTATTTTCTAGATATAGAATGCCGATCAGTTTACCTTGATTAATAATAGGAGCGCATAAGACTGACTTAGGCTGATTTTTTATCATATAGGGTTCGCTAATAAATACACCTTCTTTCGTAGCCTCTGATAGCACTATATCTTCCAGAGTTCTTTCGACATATTTAAACATTCCCACTGGCATATCGTCGCCGGCTTCAACAGCAATAGATTGCAAAACTTTCACCTTGGGGGGATCGAATTGACCAGTCGCTTCAATAGTTAACTTGCCATTATTTGATAAAATCAGTAAACCTGTTTGTGCGCCTCCATTCTCCAGCAAAATCTTCATTAATTTTGCTAATAATTTGTCAAGGACAATTGCACCAGCAAGAACTTGGGAAGCTTTGATAACTGTGGACAAGTCTATATTGGAACTTCCTCCAGTTGTTGAAGAAGCTGTGCCAATAGCAGTAGTCTGCAAATCAGTTTGTTTCTGGGCAGATACCTTGGGTAGCAACTGCGGATATTTCTCCTCCAAATCCTCTACTTTACGCTTAGCCCCCCAAAGTTGGTAGCCATAATGCGCTTTTTTCATATAAAGTTTGGCAATTTCCTCTTTGCCTTTACCTAGCCAGAACTTAGCTGCCAGTTCATTGCCTAAAGCTTCATTCTGAATATACTCATTTTCATGAGCTGAAGCAATGGCGCGATCGTACAAGTCCCATATTAATTCTATTTCTTTACCAGTAATGCGAGCAACTTCCGCTTCTACCAGTAGATATTTGTGCAGGAAGTTTTCAGGACAGTTATCTGCCCAAATTTTCATCTTCTGTTGATTGACTTTTAAAATTTCCTCATATTCCTGCTGTTGCGAGTTGGTAGCAGTTGGGTAAAGAGCCGTTAAAATTAAAGAATAGTACATATAATGGTCGGCTTGACTGGGTATACCTGTAATAAAAACGATAATTTCATCGCTTTTTATTGCGGTTTTCAGAGCATTTTTATAATCTCCATATAAAAAGAAAATTTGTGTTTTAAATAGGTTATACGGCACTATTCCCGTCATAAATTTTTTTTCTTCCCAGATTTGGAGGCACTGATATTCATCAAACTTTTCATCGCTAAAAGAAAATTTGTCCAGGGTTAATCCCTGTAAATTAAAGATAAAATACTGATATAATTGCTGACTACCAACCAAAGCAGAATTTTTAATTTGCTTGTTAAACTCAAGATATTTGTTAGACTCATCAAGAATACTGTCAAAGTTTTCCCCAGCTATAATTCTTTGGAGAACCAAATGGTAAGAAGTATAAGCCGCCCAAATATCTCTAATTTCTACACCTATTTGGTAGCCATTTCTAAGAATAGGAATACCTTTTTTAAGATGGCTTCGCCAGGGATTAATATGACCACCGAAGATATCGAGAACTTTGCAAGATAAACTAGCATTATTAAACTGCTCGGCCAGCTTCATGCCTAATTGACCCCATTCATAACCAACCTTATAATCAACTAATCTTGCAGCTCCCATAACTCCCCAGTAAGCATATCCATGAGCTGAGTGCTCGGAGTTGCCGTGTGCAATAGAAAGATTGACCATTTTGAGTGAGACCAAAGCACACAAGTCTTGGTTAGTAAAATAAGTAGGTCCATTAAGATTTTCTAAAAGCTTCATACAGGCTATTATTTCTGAGTTAATCATCTTTGGTGCATCAATTAGCTCGGCTATCTTGATTCTTTCGAGACTAACTCTGTATAACTGTAAATCTAATTCAAATTCTGACAAAATTTCTGCTTTATTAGCGATCGGCAAACTGACTCCCAAAGTTTTTAAGGTGTCTGAAGCTATTTGTATAGCTTCTAAATATTTGCCTGTATAATCATAAAAAATTACGCGCATATTCTGAATTGCTGCTCGTTCTAAATTAGAGTGAGCCTGAGTTAATATCAAATCAAATAACTCTTCTGCCTTTTCAAAGTTACCGCATAAATATTCACATTCAGACCGTTGTCGATATAAACTAAATGTCAAATCATAATGCTCTTGCCAAGCATCTCCCGGCAACATCTCTATTCCCGTAGTAAAATATTGCTCTAAAGCAGCGGCATAAGCCGTTGAAGCTTTGGCTTTTCTCCCCGCTTCCAAGTTCAATCGTGCTAATTCCACCCGTTCTGCTTCATCAGTTATCAATTCCCCAGCTAAGTTTAAATGATCGACTATTTCAAATATTTTTTCCGGTAGTTGCTCAGCAGATACATTCGCTAGCAACAGCCGCCCAATTTGAAGATGAACCGCTTTTTTCTGATTGTCATCAATCAGAGCATAAGCCGCTTGTTGTACCCGGTCATGCAGAAATTTATAATCTTGAATTAATAGGTTTTCATCTAAGTCTGATGTGGGCAAGATGAATCCGGTCTGAACGGCCACAACTAAGTCAGAAAAAATTACCTCTTTGCGTTTTTCACTAACGATCGCAAGAGTGTTTAAGTAAAAAGAAGCACCTATACAAGATGCTAAACGTAAAACCTGCTGTGTGAGCGTCGGCAGTTTCTTTAACTTGCCTATCATCAATTCTACAACATTATCGGTAATATTTTGTGCCTCAATTTTGTCAATATTCCACTGCCAACTCTGCTCCGGGAAATCAAAAATTATCAGGTTTTCCGCGTACAGAGTTTGGAGAAACTGATTGACAAAGAATGGATTACCACCTGTTTTCCTCATTACCAATTCTGCCAAGGGTTTTACCGAATCAGGGTCCCTATATAATGTATCGGCAATCAGTTGGCTAATATTTTCTATTTCTAAAGGTGCTAAGGTAATATAATTGATAGTGGCTCCATCTTTGAGCAATCCATCCAGCGTCATCATCAAGGGGTGCGTCTGGCTCACTTCGTTATCCCGATAGGCTCCAATTAAAAACAGATATTGCATATCTGCATCTGTCATCATCAGTTCAATTAGCTTGAGTGTCGCGGAGTCTGCCCACTGTAAATCATCGAGAAATATGACTAAGGGATGCTCTTTTGTGCAAAAGGCTCGGATGAAGTTACTGAAGACAATATTAAACCGATTTTGCGAATCGCTCGCCCCTAATTCTGGCACGGGTGGCTGTGCGCCGACAATCAGTTCTACTTCGGGAATTACATCAATAATCACCTGACCATTAACACCAAAAGCACCTCTAAGTTTTTCGCGCCATTGTTGAAGTTGTGCTTCACTTTCAGTTAATAGTTGCCGCACCAATCCCTTAAAGGCTGTGACAACAGCCGAGTAAGGAATACTCTTTTGAAATTGGTCAAATTTGCCTGCGGTGAAATAGCCGTGCAGTCGGGTATTTGGTTTGTGAATTTCGGCTACTAGGGATGATTTGCCAATGCCAGAATAACCCGCTACTAACATCATTTCTATTTGGGATTGGGAATTGTCCGCTACTCGCTCAAAAGCTGTCAGTAAGGCTTCAACTTCCGCCTCGCGCCCGTAGAGCTTTTGGGGAATTTGAAACTGGTCGGAAATATCTTGAGTACCCAGAGAGAAATCTGCTATACTTCCTTTTGTTTGTAACTGTTGCAAACATTCTGCTAAATCAATTCTGATTCCAAAAGCACTTTGGTATCGATCCTCAGCCGTTTTTGCCATCAGTTTCATCACGATATCTGACACGGGTTTGGGAATTTCTGGATTAATTATATTGGTTGCTACCGGTACTTTGGCGATATGACAATGCACTAATTCTAGGGCATCATTTGTGGGGAAAGGGAGTTGTCCCGTTAGTAACTCATAGAAAGTGACGCCGAGGGAGTAAAAGTCGGTGCGGTAATCTAGGGAACGATTCATTCTTCCCGTTTGCTCTGGTGAAATATAAGCTAAAGTACCTTCTAAAACATTGGGATTTTTCAGGGTGGGGTTTTCGCGATTTAAGGCTGTAGAAATACCAAAATCAATAATTTTGAGTTGCCCGGTTTCTGGGTTTAAAATAATATTCGTGGGGTTAATATCTTTATGGACAATATTTTCAGCATGAATACTGCCTAAAATCTCAGCCGTTTTAATAGCAATGCTAAGAAATTCCAGTAGGGGCAATGCGTGCGTGCCTGCTTCCCTACGCTCATTGATCAACAGTTTTAAAGATGACGCGCCAAAATCCTCAAGGATAATGACTAAAGTCCGCTGATAGGGTTTTAATTCATAAGCCTTAATCACCCCATCGAGATTCAAATTGCGAGTAATTTCATATTCTTGTTTATAGCGAACCAGTTCCGAAGGTGTAGGATAGTCTTCTTTGAGGAATTTGAGGATAACGGGTTGGTTATCGAGTTGTCGCAAAGCCCGATAAACCGTGGAGTTGATACTGTCGTAAATTTGAGTGAGAATCTGGTAGCCGTCAATGTTAATCATTTTTGATTTCTTTTGAGTAAGGTGTAAGGGGAGTATTTCCAAACTGCTAAGATGGAAATACTCCCAAAACTCTTGCCTTAAAAACTTTAATGGGGAACTATCGCAGGCAAGATACTGCGCTATATCTGAATACTTTTCCTCTGCGGCATCAATTTTACTGTATCTTCTTTGCCTAATCTCCCTCCCCGATCGCGAAGTTAAGCGATTGAGGTTTAGGCCAAGCATCATTCTCCCCAATAATTGCCTGGTTGCTGGCGATGATATTCCTGGCTGCACTGCTGTTGCAGAATTGCCCAGGCCTTGCATTCCTGCCCTCGTAGTCGCTTCCATACACCCAGAATTGAAACTATTATCGATCGAATCGCCTGTTAAGTAGAGGTTATTGAACCCGCGAGGGCGATTATCCCACCTGGAGCCATCGGCGCGGAGACGAAACTGCTAAAAGCGTTGTTCTCCTTGCTAATCTTGGTGTTTTGCCCCAAAGCAGTAAATACAATGTAACCTTTTTGGGGGCAGCCCGCTCAGGAGTGCGATCGACCTATTTACGCCATCCTACCAGTTGGCGATCGGCAATAAACCTAGTTTATTGGTAATCATTCTTACCGTTGACGGTGAACTTGCGGCAGTGTTGGTGCCCATTCGAGATGCTGATATGGAAACAGTCAGCCTCAGCTTGAATCCTAATTTTATCGCTATGTTACAAGAATCGAGGGCAAGACTGAAAACAGAAGGTGGAATTTCGCTCGAACAACTCAAACAAGAATTGTCAGAATTGCTATGACCAGAATTAGGAGCGATCGCACTTATCAAAAAAAGTGTGATCGCCAACTTGAGCTAACAGAAACTAGCGGAAAAATTACAATCTATAACGCGCTAGTGAGGATATTGTCAGGGATCTCGCGCAATGCCTCCAAACGATTACTTTCCCCCTTTAAATCGAACACAACCTCAAACTTAACGTGCGGTATAGTTTGTCGCAAAAACTGAAAATGGCCGTCTGCGTCAGAACGACTGCGGAAGCGGGCAACAATTATCCATTGCTCAGAGGGTAACAAACGGGCGATCGCCCAACAGTGCAAGCGGTCTTTATAAGTCATAATTGAATACACTCCATTGCTATTTTTGGAGCCAGAGCCAGCCCGGAACCTTGGACAGTAAGGGGCTGGCTTCTGACTTTTTAGGGTCTGAACCCTATATACACTTATAGCATCATTTGATGTTATTAGATGCAAATGACATAAAAAGATATAAAATGATGTTAGAGTGTAAAATTAAAGACAATTGAAGTAAAACCGTGCCCACCTATGCCTTCACGAATGCGAGTCACAGTTACACTGCCAGAAGACGTTCATCAAGCCTTGTCCGAATGGGCCGAAGAAGAAGATAGAACCCTTGCAAACCTTCTCTCCCATGTCGCAGCTAAAGCAGTCAGAGATCGCCAAGACGAGAAAAAAGATAAATCAGAAAGCGATCGCCCTTAAGCGATGGCCACGGCGTAAGATGGAGTTTGTTGAAATGTTTTGCAGTACAACGAATGGCTTCACGGGGACGAGTTACCGCATACTTGCCAGAAGAGATTCAAAAAGCTCTCGAAGAATGGGCAGAAGAAGACAGCAGATCCGTTAGCAGTTTGGCAACGTACCTGCTGACGAAATCTGTTCGAGAACGCCAAGAACAGAAAAAAGATAAATCAGAAAGCGATCGCCCTTAAGAACGATCGCCCGCAATCTCATCCGCGTCTATCCGCCTCTATCAGCCTAAATCTGCGGTTAAACTCACATCGGGTACCAAGGTCAGCAACAGGCAAGATGCCTGTTCCACAAGAAAAATTATTTCTTGTGGGGAGTAGGGGTTGGGCACGCGAGCCCGCCCATAAAAAGCTTATTGAAAATGGTGCAGCATCTGCGGTAAAAAAAAAGAACCATCGCCTAAAAAAAATAAGGTGGGCCGCAGCCCACCCTACTCAAATTATTTAGCAGTCACCAACTGCGCCGGCAGCCGCTTAAACGCCAACCTTTCATTCTCGATATCCACAAAAATGGTATCACCATCAGCAAAATCTCCCCGCAAAATACCCTTCGCCATTTGCGTTTCCAACTCGCGCTGAATTCCCCGCTTCAAAGGCCGCGCACCGTAAACCGGATCGTAACCAATTTCTGCTAAGAAGTCGATCGCAGATTCCGACAATTTCAGAGACATTTTGCGATCGGCTAACCGTTTTTCCAAGCGCTTAACTTGCAACAGCACAATCTGCCGCAGTTCGGCCTTACTCAAACCGTGGAAGATAATCATCTCATCAATCCGGTTCAAGAATTCCGGGCGGAAAGTTCCCCGCATCGCTTCCATCACCCGACTCCGCATTTGTTCGTTATCTCCCGCCACATCTAAGATGTATTGAGAGCCGACATTCGATGTCATAATAATCACAGAATTCTTAAAGTCTACTGTGTGACCTTGAGCATCGGTAACGCGGCCGTCATCCAGAATTTGCAGCATGATGTTGAATACATCCGGGTGCGCTTTCTCGATTTCATCGAATAGAATCACGGAGTAAGGACGGCGGCGCACAGCCTCAGTTAATTGTCCACCTTCATCGTAGCCGACGTATCCCGGAGGCGCACCAATTAATCGGGAAACCGCGTGTTTCTCCATGTATTCCGACATATCAATTCGCACGATCGCTTCTTCGGTGTCGAACAAATAAGACGCTAATGCTTTGGCTAATTCGGTTTTGCCAACACCCGTGGGGCCGAGGAAGATAAAACTCGCAACCGGACGATTTGGATCGGCTAAACCTGCGCGCGATCGCTGAATTGCATCTGCAACAGCCGTCACCGCTTCATCCTGTCCAATTACCCGCTTGTGCAATTCATCTTCCAAGTGCAGAAGTTTCTGCATTTCCGATTCAACCAACTTGCTGATCGGAATTCCCGTCCACTTGGAAATAATCTCGGCAATGTCACCTTCTGTAACTTCTTCCCGCAGCAAAGTTTTACCTGTGGTTTGAGTTGCTGAAAGTTGAGCTTCTGCTTCTTGCAATTGTTTTTGCAATTCAGTTAACTTGCTATATTTCAACTCAGCAGCGCGGTTAAGGTCATATTTTAATTCAGCTTGCTGAATTTCAATATTCACCTTATCAATCTGTTCTTTAATCTTTTGAATGCTGCCGATAACACCTTTTTCCGATTGCCACTGGGCATTCAAAGCGCTTTGCTGTTCCTTGAGGTTTGCTAAGTCTTTTTCCAGTCTTTCCAAGCGTTCGATCGAAGCAGCATTACTTTCTTTTTGCAGCGACAGTCTTTCCATTTCTAGCTGCAAAATCCTGCGATCGATTTCGTCTAGTTCTTCCGGCTTGGAGGTAATCTCCATTTTGAGTTTAGCGGCTGCTTCGTCCACTAAGTCAATGGCTTTGTCTGGAAGGAAGCGATCGCTAATATATCGAGTAGACAAAGTAGCCGCCGCCACTAAGGCGCTGTCAGAAATTTTAACGCCGTGGTGAACTTCATACCGTTCTTTCAAGCCCCGCAAAATCGAGACTGTATCTTCAACTGTTGGTTGGTCAACATAAACTTGTTGAAAACGGCGTTCTAGTGCCGCATCTTTTTCGAGGTACTTGCGATATTCGTCGAGAGTTGTAGCGCCGATACAGCGCAATTCTCCCCTCGCTAACATGGGTTTAAGTAAGTTGCCCGCATCCATCGATCCTTGAGTTGCACCGGCACCGACAACGGTGTGAATTTCATCGATAAATAAGATGACTTTGCCGTTGCTGTCCATCACTTCTTTGAGCACCGCTTTCAAGCGTTCTTCAAATTCTCCCCGGAATTTTGCCCCGGCAATTAACGCGCCCATATCTAAGCTAATTAATTGTCTGTCTTTGAGAGATTGCGGCACATCTCCGGTGATAATTCGCTGGGCGAGTCCTTCGGCGATCGCAGTTTTGCCGACTCCCGGTTCCCCAATCAATACCGGGTTATTCTTGGTGCGACGGCTCAAAATTTGAATCGTGCGGCGGATTTCGTCATCGCGTCCGATTACCGGATCGAGTTTGCCTTGACGCGCGGCTTCTGTCAAATCTCGGCCGTATTTTTCCAGCGCTTCGTATTTGCCTTCTGGATTTTGATCAGTCACTTTGTTGTTCCCCCGGACTTGGGTAATGATATCTTTGAGCTTAGCTTCAGATAGTTTAAATTCTTGTAGTAGATTTTTGCCGAAGCGATCGTCCTTAACGTAACCTAGTATCAAATGCTCGACCGAAATAAATTCATCGCCGTACTCTTTGCGATAAGTTTCAGCGCGATCGAGCAAAGTGTCGAGAGAACGACCTAGATAAACGTTGCCACCGCTTCCAGTAATTTTGGGCTGGCGACTGATAAACTCATCAGTGCGATCGCGCAATTTTGCTACAGAAACTCCCGCTTTGTTAAATAAGCTGCTAGCCAGTCCCGATTCTTGTTCCAGCAAAGCTTTCATCAAATGTTCGCTTTCTAGCTGCTGCTGCTGACCTGCTTTGACGATTTCGGGGGTGCGGGCGAGGGCTTCCCAGGCTTTTTCGGTAAATTGGTTTGGATTATTCGGTTGCATAAATTTTAATTCCCTGCATTAAAAATGATGATTGCTGTAGAGGCAATTGCTCGATCGCCCGTACAATTGTCATTGTAGGGAGTTGCGGAGAGGGGGCGGATCGGTGTTCCCCTATCTTGAGATAGGTATTTCCGTCCTGTGTAGCAGTTTCTCGCAAGGAAAAGCAAACTGCCGCGCCTAAAAGTTGGACTCTTGGATAGGACTGAGATGTTGCACCATTGTCAATAAGCTTTTTATGAACAGGCATCTTGCCTGTTCTTGAGAATAGTGCAAGATGTGAGATAAGACCAACTCTCACATTAAAAATGCTTTCTAGTGCCACTTGAAAAAACTGCACATTCTTAAACAGTCTCCTGCTGCGGAAAATGGAGAAACACTCATTTGACATACTCCCGGGCCTTCAGGCGAGGGGATTCTAAGCTCAAACAGCAATTGCAGGCATAGCCTGTCTAACATCACCTAACTTAACGGTTGATGCCCCACCAAGGAAAACAAGCAAGTTATTTTTAGCTGCATTTTCGTCTCTGTCGTTCACCTTTTGACAGGACGGGCAGCGCCATTCACGAACCGACAGATCCAACTCTTTCAGAACGTGTCCACAATGAGAACAAGTCTTGCTAGACGGATACCAACGGTCGATGAAAACTACTTGTTTTCCTTTCTTTTTGGCAACCCATTCGAGGATTTGGAGAAATTCGCCAAATGCAAGGTCTGAGATTTTACGCCCCCAAAGTCGTTGCATTCCTTTTAGATTCAAAGTCTCAAAGCACAGCACGTCAAACTTATCAGTTAGTTCGTGAGCTAATTTCCAGAACCAATCAGAGCGACGATTCACTACGTCCTCGTGTTTGCGAACTAGATTGAGTCTTGCTCTTTCCCGGTTTGCTGAGCCTTTTCGTTTTTTGGAATGCTGACGATTTGCTTTCTTGATAGCGCTGAGGGATTGTTTTAGGAATTGCGGTGATTCGATTTTTGTTCCATCAGAGCAAGTGAGAAACGTTTTTAATCCGAAATCAAAGCCAGCGATTCTACTCGTCTCGACTTTCATTGCAGGTTCTTCAACGCTGTCAACGACCACAACCATGAACAACTCTCCGTCTGTCGTGCGTTTAATGGTTAACGTCTTAACCTTCCCTTCTATCTCTCTGGAATTCCAATATTGATAAACGCGATTCCCAATCTTAATTCGATTGCCGCCTAATAATTTGTAGCCAGCTTGCTTGAGAGTGAACGATTTGTATCTGCGAACTTTCTTGAATCCGGGAGGTCTAACTCCTTTCTTGTGATGCTTAAAGAACAGTTGATAGGCTTTCTCAATGCGTTGACAGATATCCTGTACAGCCTGAGATCCAACCTGTTGCCAGAATGCTTTACGCTTTCTGAGTTTGGCGATATGACTTTGAAGTGTGCTGCAATTCAAGTGCTTACCCCACATCCGGTAGTACCGTTTGTGAAGTGCAATGCAATGGTTATAAATCACTCCGGCGGCATTGATGCTTCGCTTGAGGTGTCTATTCCGCTTGCTTTGATATAGCTTGAACTTCAATGTTTTCATGCTAATTATGATATCATAACGGGTAGCAGTTAGGTAGCCAAATGATTAAAGAAAGATTAAGCATTCGGATTGTCGTGAGTCGGCTAGAGAAGTTGCGGAGAATTGCCAAACAGAAAGAAAAAACAATGACCCAACTTGTAGAGGACTGGATTGATACACTTAAAGAGGAAAAGCCGTCCTTCTAGGACGGGGCTTTAGACCAAATTTTTCGGTAAATAGGAGAGAGGACTTGAGAAGCGTCACAGTCCTATAGCGAAACCCGAAGCGTTATTGTTTTACTCATCAATAACAGCCGCTATAACTCTCACACATGGAAAAGATAGCTATGAAAATTGTACCTTTAATTTCGTTAGGAATTATAGCAAGTGCCGCGATCGCACTAGCCCCTGAAGCTTTGGCAAGTACCTGGCGTGCCGCACACCGGATGTCTGGTTTTTCCGCCGACAGCAATTACTACTTGTATCTAGAAAGTTCCAGAGATACAGGCGCGGGAATTCCCAAAGCAGAATTGCAAATTGTCCAAGTTGCTGCAAATTCCTGCATCAGAAATGGGTGTATCGAAACTAAATATGGCGAGCCCGACTCCAATAAAAGCACTAAAATGGCAGAAGATGACTTGCTTAAAAAAAGTTGGAATAGCAGGCAAACTTTGAAGTTAACTCCTCCTCAAGCTGGAACTAAACTGAACATTATTTCTCGTACTCCCGGAGCCAATGGAAGCGAGACAGTCGCCGTCAAAGTCAATACAGCAAAGCCTTTACAAATTCGCCTAGAACAGCGGCAAAAAAATGCTTCGGCTGGCAGAGAAAGCGCGGCCATGCGTCTTGTAATTAATCATAACGGTCGGCAGCGTGTCCTCGGAACGCTGAACAATTTTCAAGATTGGGTGTTCTCTTATTCAATCCGAGAAGTTCGTTTGTCTCCGAACGGGCGCAATGTCGTTGTGCTGGTGGACAAGACAGAACGCACTTTTGAAGGAGTCTTGAAAACTACTGTTGTACAAGGCTTTGTTCTTTAGGCTTGCTATATTCCCAGGTTTTGACCTGGGAATTATCAAAACTTACGCAGAACCCCTATATGTAAGGTTCACACGGCGCAGCTACAGATAGAGTCTGTGGGTTAGTCCGGGTCTGGTTGTTAATTATTCTTTATTGTGATAATTGATATATCAATACATTTTAAAATTTTCCTCTTCCTTCCTCCCTCTTTCTTTTTCCTGGAATATCTGCCTCCTGACTATTGACGAATGCTCGAATAATTAATCCGTATATCCGTGTCAAAATCCATATCTTGCCTGACCGAAAGCATCCAGGATACAAGCCCCCGAATTTATCCGTGGGGTCAATGCTTCAATTCTAAAATCTAAAATCTAAAATCTAAAATCGATTGACTTCATGCCTGCATCACAACCCGTTCCGGGAGACTGACAATAAAAGTTGAACCTTTACCGTCCTCGCTTTCAACGCTAATTTCGCCGCCAAGAATTTGACACAAACGCTGGCTAATTGTCAATCCCAAACCCGTGCCTCCATACTTGCGGGTAGTCGAAGCATCAGCTTGGGTAAAAGGTTTAAATATCTGCTCTAATTGCTCGTTTGTCATGCCGATGCCGGTGTCGCTGACTCGAAACATTACAACTTGAGAAGTGTAGCTTGAACCAGAGTGAATATCATTATTTTTATTTTGTTTGGTCGGTCTTGATTTTTCAATTTTAATTCTTTCCACGCCGATAGTAATGACGCCTTTTTCGGTAAACTTGGCAGCATTGCTGAGCAAATTGAGGAGAATTTGCCGCACTTTCGGTTGGTCGGCGTACATTGTGCCGAGTTCGCCTTTGGTTTTCAGTGCTAAAGAATTGCCTTTTTTTTCTACTAGCGGTTGAGCCGTAGTCATCACTTCTTCAATCATGGTCGCCACGTCGAAGTTTTCCAAATAAAGGGTGACGTGACCGGCTTCTATTTTGGAAATGTCGAGGATGTCGCTGATCATATCCAGCAGGTGTTTGCCTGCGGTTTGAATTTTTTCTAAGTCGGGGAGAAAGTCTTCTGAACCGGAATCTTGGGCATCTTCTTGCAGCATTTCGCTGTAGTTAATGATGGCGTTGAGGGGGGTGCGTAGTTCGTGGCTCATGTTGGCAAGAAATGCACTTTTCGAGCGGTTGGCAGCTTCGGCTGCTACTTTTGCTTCGTGCAATTCTTCTGTGTATTCGGCTACTCTTTGGATTAGTTCGTTGAGGGAAATTGCTAGCCTTCCCACTTCGTCGGAAGTCGTGACGGGTACTTGCAGGTCAAAGTTAGATTCTTCTGTCACTCGCTGAGCGATGAGGGTGGTGGCTTCTAAGGAGCGAGCGATCGCCCCGCTGGTGTATGCTGCTAGAATTGCTGCGATCGCACCTGATATCAAGAGAGAGCCAACGAGAATGAGAGTTCCGAGTTTTTCGGCATTTTCGTAGGTTCTCAATGCCTCGTCTGCTTTCTCGCGAAAGTTGACGGCCAGTTGAGCTGAATCCTCGGAAAACTGTTTGAGTTTCAAAGCAGTTTCGCCCGCCACAAAATTGTTCAAGTTCCGCCCCAAAGCCTGCTGCTGTTGCGGATTCAAAGCAGATAATTTGGCAGCCGCCAACAATTTTTGTACTTGTTGAAAGTATGATTCTACGGTTTTGCCGTTGGTTTGAGCGAACTGTTGAAGCAGTTCGTAGTCTTTGGCAACCTCGGCATTCTTCGTCGGCGGTAGGGTTTGCAGTTGTTCGAGGATGCCGCTCATCTGAGCAACGCGAGTCAGGAATTCCGAGCGTTGGCGATCGAAAATTTGCGGTTGGGCAGTCAGACTCGCGAGCTCTTGCTGCTGAATTCTGACCTCCTGCACCGTGTTGTTGAGGTTTGTCAGGATTTCCGCTTTATCTCGGTCGAGCGCTAGTTTTTCTCTAACTTGCTGTTTGTGATAGGATTCTACTCCCCGTCCCGCCACAGCACCCAAAACGGCAATACTAATGACCAAGGCGTATCCGCAGCCGATTTTCTGCCTGATACCTAAGCGGCCCAACAGACTTTTCAACCCTATTTGAGGACGGTTCTGCAGTTGATTTTTCAAAGCTAAGGTTAAAGACATGGGCAATGTACTCGTCACCTTTGAGAGGCACCATCTATATTCTAATTGATGCCTGCCCGAGGGTAAATAAAGTTCTGGCTTCAAGCCAGCTTTCGGCAGTTATTGGGCCTTTGCAGGGTTCCACAGCTCGATCGGCTTGAGAGTTTGCAGGAATTATGCGTAACAAATTATAGCAGAAGGAATAACGCTCTTCGGCTGCCTTCGGCTCTTTTCCCTTCGGCGATGCGATCGGGCAAGTCGCGGTTCCTGAGCGAAGTCGAAGGGCAGGGCAAGTCACTCAGAGTAAAAATAAGCAAAAAGGAAGAACCTGTCAATCGATTTTAGATTTTAGATTTTAGATTTTAGATTTTAGATTGAAGCCTTGACCCCACGGATGAATCCGGGGGCTTCTATCCTGGATGCTTTCGGTCAAAGGCATGGTTTCAGATAATTCAAGTAATTAAGAACCTACTCACCGTCGGGCGTGGTTGCGATATAAGTCGCGAGTTATAAGTTGCAAGTTATGAGTTAGATTTCTGATTGAAAACTCTACTCTACTCGCAACCCACAACTCTATCCCTGTTCCTCTACTGGCAAAGTCGAAATTGTGCTATCTCCGCAGGAATTCTTGAAGCATTAGGTACGCTAGCACTTGCCGGAACGAAGATTCCCAGGCCGTAACTGCAACCCTCCGCCGTCGTGCATTCCCCAGGCTTAGCACTGATTTGATATTCGCCTTGGGATGGGGGAGTAAAAGAGATTGACGCCAGTTCGCCTGTTTTTTGACTCACAGCGATTTCCTGACCGCTGGCATCCTTGAGAGATAAGTTTAAATCCTGGCAATTTCCGTCGCAAGTGGCAACAAAAACATACTCCACATTAGGATGCAGTGTTGCTCTAAAAGGAGATGAAACTTGCTTGCGAACTTGGCCCAGCAACGGCACAAATACTAATTTTTGACCGTTGCCTTTCCGCTGGTCAACTTCTGTTTTCAAGCGACAAACAACCGTTTTTTGGTCGTTGGTCAGTTCTTGAGCAATAGCATTTCCTACGATTGCAGTACCGAGGAGCAGAGCCATGCCGGAAATAACCAGATGTTTGAAATTCATTGATGTCCCTTAAGGTTAATTTTTTGCTAATTGATTGGATTTGCACAAAGAATCTATCGGTAGGGTACGTCTCGGCGCGCCTTACTGCGACAGGTAGTGTCTAATTTAGCAGGCCTGATGCAGCACTGTCTATTTACAAAGGCAATTGATGAATTGTCCCTCTATACAATCGAGATTCTGCTAGTAGACTACCAATTGCCATCTCTGACTCCATCGGGATCGACTTTGAGCTTTTTAATTTGTGCTTGAGGAATGTCAACAGATGTATCGTCTTGCTGCGGTGCAAATCCCTGATTTTCGTCCATCTCTTTGACAGACTTGACTTGAGAAAGGATACTTGAGGGTGCGACAGAGCCTTTTTGTTCGTCGTAAAGGTCGAACCAAGGAAGATTGTATTGACTGTAAGTTTTGGCAGTAACTGGCGTGTTTGGCGGCTCTTTACCAGTGATTTCCCGATACATCATGCTATTAACAATGTGGACGTATACTCTGCCGAAATTTGTCTCGTCCCAGGTGTTGATACCGTAACTATCGGGATAAATTTCTTGTTTCATTTTACCACCTGCTGCTAATCCCATTTCCGCACCACCAAATGTGGCACAAGCCATAGGTGCAAAATCACTAAAGCCTCTACCTCTCAGTAATTTTGAGGGCGGCGGTTCTTCTGGAAATAACCCTGGTTTCGGATCGAATACAATGATTTGAATGCCGCCAAATTCTTCTTTACCAGTTACTTGTCCTTCGACAGTGTAACCCATACCGAGAGGCATAGCAACAAATTGGCGGATGTAACCTTCACCAGCATTGATACCATCTAACCAGGGTTGAGCGGGACAAATGACATAATCTTGGTCATCAGCTTGCAGTTTTTGCTGCCAAGGTTTGCCTGAAACGGCATTGATTTTACCAACAGCAATTTTAACAGCATTGGGCCGCCAATCAACGCCTCTAAAATAAATCCACAAAGCTTCCCGTTGATACATGGGAATAAACACGCCCCCGTGTTCTTTCCAAGTTTCAGGTACTGTAGAAATGTAGTCATCAACTTTGCAGACTGGAAACTTGCCTAATCCCGGCGGTAAGGGATAGGTTTTACCGTCGTCGGGTATCCGCAAAGTGCGTTCAAAATTCAGGGAGAAGTGTTTACCGAAACAGATAGCGTTGTTTTTTACGGTGATTTCTAACATGGGGATTCTTAGATAAAGAACAATTACCAGAAAATCAAAATTTCGCTCATTTGCCGTTCTGTCTAAATTGCCAAGCTGGCACAAACTTGGAATCACCCCAAACGCCGCGGCGATTTTTCTTAGCTTCGGCTTCTGCTTGTTCCAGAATACTTGCACTCGGACAGTTTTTCAAGTAAGGACGGTAAACCATTGCTAATCCTTCGCGGGTCAAGACTTCTTGGGCAAATGTACCATTTGGCAAGCGAACTTCGCTAACTTGGCGGCCGTAGCGGTCAGTATCAGTGACGGTCAAAACAACGCGACCGCCCCCTTGTTTGACTAGCTGCTGCATTCTTTGGTGCGCTAGATTTCCCCACTTAAATTGATTTTTTTTTGCTACTGCTTTGCTATTTTTCTCAGCATTTGTGTGCGCGACTTCCGGTGCATCTACACAGGCAAAACGCACTTTTATATCTTTCCCGGCGGCATCACTGGCGACAAGGGTGTCGCCGTCGCTAACTCGCTTGACAGCATAGTTGTTGGGCGCTAACTTTTGTGGACACCCGAATAGTAGCAATAGCAGAGCAACTGCACTTAAGGTTTTTATTTTTGGGAAAATGGCGATTTTAAGTTGGCTCATATTTCTGTGTTTTATTTAGTTTCCATCCAATTTTGCCCAGCGTGGATGTCAACTATCAGCGGTACGCTAAGTGGCAGAGCATTTTCCATCGCACTTCTAATTTTCGGCTGCAATTCTTCCCATTCATCGGGAGGGACTTCAAAGATTAATTCATCGTGAACTTGCAGCAGCAGCCGCGCCTGATAGTTTTGCAAAATTTTGTGTACTTCAATCATGGCAAGTTTAATGATATCAGCACTGGAACCTTGAATGGGAGCGTTGGCTGCCGCCCGCAAAGATTGGGCGTCATCTCTGCTGACAGATTTAAGTCGATCGGAGTGAATGTCTTGGGGATTGCGGCCTTTTAAGTCGCGGAGGCTTTCGCTCTCGAAGTTTAAGTAACGGCGGCGGCCGAGTATTGTGGTAACGTATCCGAGGGCGATCGCCTCTTTTTTTACTTTCTCCAAATATTCAAAAACTTTACTGTAACGCTCGTTAAATCGGCGAATAAATTCCTTGCCATCTGCTGAAGTTTTACCCATCGATTTGCCAAACTTGATCGCCCCCATACCATAAACTACCCCAAAATTAATCGTTTTCCCAAACCGTCTTTCGTCGGGAGTTATTTCTTCCTTTTCAAACAACAGTTGAGCCGTCACGGTATGCACATCTCGATTATTTTGATAAGCTTCAATTAACACAGGTTCTTGACTCAAATGAGCCAAAATTCGCAGTTCAATTTGAGAATAGTCAGCCGACACCATCAGCCAACCTGCTTCGGGTAAAAAAGCTTTGCGAATTTGCCGCGAAAACTCGGTGCGGATGGGAATATTTTGTAAATTTGGATTGGAAGAAGAAAGCCTTCCCGTACCCGTTGCAGTTTGGTTGAAATCTGTATGCACTCGCCCGGTATCCGCACGCACTAACTGCGGCAAAGCATCGACATAAGTTGATTTCAACTTGGATAATGTTCGGTGTTCTAATAAATCGTCTACAATCGGGTGGTCTCCTTGCAATTTATCCAATACGGCGGCGTCTGTAGAGTATCCCGTCTTTGTTTTGCGAGACTTTTTCTGAAACTCATCCGGGATTTTTTCTAACAAGATTTCGCTGAGTTGTTTCGGGGAACCTAAATTAAACTTTCTCCCCGCTGCTTGATAAGTTTTTTCTTCTATTTCTTTTAAGCTCTTTTCTAGCTGTTGCGATACTTCTTGCAGATACGCTGAATCAATGCGAATTCCGCAATATTCCATTTCTGCTAAAACTGGTTCTAGGGGCTGTTCTACTTCCAGCAATAACCCCTCCAAAGTTTTTTTGGGAAAGCTAGTTTTATCAGCTTCCTTCAATTCTTCTCTAAGTTTACCTACTAACTGAAATGTAGTGTAAACATCCATGCCGCAGTAGTCGGCTACTTCTTCAATGCTGATGTCAGCAATTGTTTGGTTTTTTGCTGGTACTAATTCCCTGTAAGTTTGCGGAGTAAATTTTAAGTCTTTTAAGTGTTTTCTTATCAGTTCGCTGAGGCTGTGGCTGGTTTCAGGATTGAGTACGTAACTGGCTAGCATGGTGTCGAAGACGACTCCTGCTAGTTTAATTCCTTGACAGCGCAGGATCGATCGATCGAACTTAGCATTTTGCAGCGCCTTGGGATAATTCTCGCTTTCCAAAATCGGACGCAAAGCATTTAAAACTGTGGCTTTGTCCAAGTTTGCGCCCGTTTTGTGTCCGGTTGGGATATAAGCTACATCTTGTTCACCGGTTCCCCAACAGCAGCCAATTCCGACTAATTCGGCGTCTCGCGGTTCGATGGCGGTAGTTTCGGTATCCCACGCCACGGGTGAGGCTTTGTCGGTGAAGGTTTGCAGCAGTTGGACTAATTCGTTTAACTGTTCGGTTGTTTCAATTATTCGGGGTTTAATTGGCGGTTTTTTCTGTTGCTGAGCGGCTTTTTTTCTCTCCCTATCTGCGTTAGTTTCTTCGAGAGTATAGAAATCTACATCTTCTGCTGAATTTTCAAAAGTTTGAGTTGAGGTGGGGTGGGCATCTTGCCCGCCCTGTTTCAAGGGCTTTTCTACACCCTCCACTGGCTCTTTTACACCCTCCAATGGCTGTTCTAGGGTGTTTTCCGACGAGGCCGAGCCTCTGGATATGCGTTCCCGGGCAGAGCCTGGGAACGAGGATTCTTCGGGTTTTTCCTTCTCTTCAACGCCGCCGAAGCGCTTTTGAATTTGTTTAACTTTGCTTAAAAATGTCTTGAATTCCAACTTTTCCAGCATGGGAATCAAGGCTGATTCGTCAAAACCTATAAGCTGGCAATTTTCTAAGTTGATTTCTAATGGCACGTCTTGGACAATTGTCGCCATGCGCTGAGAATGATAAGCAGCTTCTTTGCCTTCTTCTAGCTTTTTCTTAGTTGCTCCTTTAATCTCGTCGATGGCTGCATAAATTCCATCGAGGGAATTGTAAGCTTCCAGCAATTGCAGGGCGGTTTTGTCGCCGATGCCTTTGACTCCGGGGATGTTGTCGGATTTGTCGCCGCACAAAGCTTTGTAATCTATTACTTGTTCGGGCAAAATACCGAGTTTGGCTTTGACTTCTTCCGGGCCGTATTCTTGGGATTTGCCTTTGCCCGATCGCCTGAGTTCATCCGTACTCAAATACAATACGCTAATTTGTTTTTCGGTTTCTACTAATTGAAACAAATCTCGATCGCCCGTGAGGATTTTGACCTGATAACCGGCCGCGCTGGCTTTGTTTGCCAAAGTTCCTAAAACATCGTCCGCCTCGTAGCCGGGAGCAGTTATTGCAGGTAAATTCAAATAGGTGAGGAGTTCTTGCAGGTTTTTGATATCCGGCTTAAAATCTTCCGGTGTTTCGGCTCGACCGGCTTTGTAGGTGTCGTCTGCTTCGTGGCGAAAAGTGGGCGTGGCGAGGTCAAAGGCGATCGCCATGTACTGGGGGTCGTGGGCCGCCATTACTTCCAGCAGCGACTTGAGAAAGCCAAAACAGACGCTGGTGGGAATGCCTGTTGTCGTTCGCAAGCCTCCGTCTCGACTTTTGGCAAAGGCGAAGTAGGAGCGAAAGGCCAGAGAGTGGCCGTCAACTAAGATGAAGATGGGAGCTTGATTTGCCGACACAGACACAAATACCGATCGCACGAAAGGATTTTCTCATTGTACTCAGTTGTCCGCCTGCATTGATCGACCCTAGGGATGGCCCGCAGACTTGAGGACGCTTGACACTCGATCGGATCTCGGCTTACTGTGCAGCTTGGCTGAGAATAGTAGAAGATGGTGAAATACCTAACACTAACCTTGCGGTGAGCGTGTAGGCTTCGTGTCTCATTTGCCGTTGCTCTGTTGGGGATATCCATTGCTGAATATTCGTCACTCAAGACGATCCAAGTCTTACACAGCATCTCTGGCTTTGCAGCCTTTATCCCTTCGTAGGGAACCCACGCAGAAACCCTGTTTCCCAAGGCAAAAAACTATTCCGTATGACAAACTTGGATTGTATTTCAAATTAGGACGTATCCCAATAACCAGCGGTCTGTCTTTTCCCCCTTTCTCTCGCAGTTATCCTTGGTAAGCATACTACTGCTACTGTGACCTGTTGTTTGCAGCCGAGTGGGTGGGTCGCAACCACTTATATCTTACCATCTTTTTGTGAGAAATCAGGAAATTTTTGATTATTTCATAGACCTTGCGAAAGCTTATATCCCAACGCCCAATTGAGTACAATTACAGCGTGGGACTTACGCCAATTGAGTTAAGTACGATTCCCTACGGGATAGCTTCGCTTCACCCGAATTTACAAACACCTGCCCGAAGCCTATGGCTGACATTAATCGATGCTACGAAATCCTCGAAATTGAGCCGGGAAGTTCCCTAGAAGAAATTAAGCGCGCTTACAGGGATTTAGCGTTTGTGTGGCATCCCGATCGGTTTGCCCACAACGATCGCCTGCAACAAAAAGCTCACCAAAGATTAACAGAAATTAATGAAGCTTACCAGGAGTTGGTGTTGTTTTTGAGTCAGCCTGAATCGAGGTCGATCGAAAAACAGTTTCAGCAGCCACCGCCCCCTGCGCCGGAAAAGCCGCTGAGAAGGCGTTCTGCAAAATCAGCGGCCAGGCCTGGTTCCCAGCGCCGTCAAACCCGCCCAAAAGCCGCCTCCAAAAAATTTCTTACTCAAAAAAACTCTTCAAGCAAGAAACGATTTACCACTCACAATAGCCCAGCGTGGCGGGGCACAAAGCAACCAGGGCGAATCGTTGCGAGGAAAGCAGGGCCATCTCAAAACTATCGAAAGCTTACTTCGAGAAGGAAAACAGAATTTTCAACTCAATACTCAAAACCACGAATCCCGCCGAGGGAAGTGCGGCCATCTCAACACTATTCAAGCTTCCCCTGGTGGCCGCTGGCAATCGCTGTGGCGAGTTACGCTTTGACCGGTTGGATTTTGACGAAATCAGCGGCCCCGCTGTGGATGTGGGCTTTAATCTGCGGTGCAGATTGGCTGTGGGCTGCGATTTTGCTGGCGGAGGGTTCGGCAATGCCTAGAGTGTGGCTGGCGGCGTTAGTTTTGGCTGGGGCGGTAGGGGGGTCGATCGCTGGTTTTCAGGCGGGAGGAAGGGTCACAGGGGCTGCTTGGGCAGCAGTTGGGGCTGGTTTGGGGGCGATCGCCAGTTCCGAGGCCCAGTATCGGGCTGTGGCCGCTGTTTTGGCTGTAGGGGGAGTGGTGGCAGTGGTGGGATTGATGGCGGGAACGCATTCTGGGAATTGGGTTAAGGCGTTGGTGGCGGCCGTGTGTTGGGCGATTGTCGGCTTGATGTGCGGGCTGGCGACGGAACTAGGCGTGAATTCTGGCGGCCCCGTCGGGCTCTCTGGTGCGATCGGGCTGGGGATTGGGGCGTGGGCGGGGGTTTTTGCTGGGGCGGGTTCGGGGGATCTCGTCCAAGCTTTGGCTATCGCCGGGTCTAAGACTGTTTATGGGGCTTGGGCTGCGATCGGCATTATTGCTGGAGTTGTGGCGCGGATGGTAGCTGCAGAAAGGTTGAGCCACAACGGCAGCGGGCTTTATACGTTTATCCTGTTGGTGGCTACTTCCGGTTTTGGGCTGTGGCTGGGAAGTTGGTTGGGCGATCGTATCTTTTGAATTAGTCAGTTGGCAGTTGTCAGTTGTCAGTTGTCAGTTGTCAGTTGTCAGTTGTCAGTTGTCAACAGTTAACGGTCAACAGCCAACAGTCAACACTCAACAATTCGGGAGGATTGCAACCGGAATTCATGTAAATCCCAGCACTTATCGCTTTTCAGCAGCGCTTCAAACTCAGCCCTTGGCAAAGCTGGGCTGAAAAGATGGCCTTGAATTTCGTCACATTCGTACTCGCACAAAAAATCAAGTTCTTGCTCATTTTCTACCCCCTCAGCCACCACCGTCATGTTCATGCAGTGTGCCATTTGAATAATCGCTATTGTGATCGCTGCATTTTGGCGATCGTCTGCAATGTTGCGAATAAAACTCTGGTCTATTTTAATCGCATCAAACGGAAAGCGTTTGGGATAACTCAAAGAAGAATATCCCATTCCAAAATCATCAATTGCTATCCTAATCCCCTGCTCTTTCCACACCGTAAAAGCTTTAGCTGCTGCAATTTCGTCTTGCAAAACAAGACTTTCCGTCAGTTCTAATTCCAAACACTTGGGATCGATATCGGTTTCTGTTAATATCTCCCTGACTCTTTCCGTGAAATTTTTGCGCTCGAATTGACGGGCTGACACGTTAACTGCCACTCGTAGGGGCGGTAAACCTGCTCTTTGCCATGTTTTAGTTTGCCTGCAAGCAGTCTCTAATACCCATTCACCCAACGGCGCAATCAAGCCCATTTCTTCAGCCATTGGAATAAATTCCCCAGGAGAAACTCGCCCCCGTTCTGGATGATTCCAGCGGACTAAAGCTTCAGCACCAATAATTTTACCTGTTTTAATTTCTATTTGCGGCTGATAGTATATTTCAAACTCTGAGCTTTTTAAAGCATGGCGCAGCGAAGTTTCTTGAAGAAGTGTATTGATGAAATGATTAGCCTTTTTGGGCGTATAAAAATTATAATTATTCCCGCCTTTCTGCTGAGATTGATACATTGCTATATAAGCATTTTTCAGCATTTCATCTCCGTCGATGCCGTCTCCGGGATACAAGCAGATCCCCATACTAGCCGTGACATAGACTTCGCAATCTTTGATAATCATACCTTGGGATACAATATCTAAAATGTTTTGAGCAATCTTAGCCACATCCTGTTTTTCTGCAACTGGTTTAAGAATCAGCGCGAATTCGGCTGCTTCCAAACGAGCAACAATATTAATGTTTTCCATGCAGTTAGTTAGCCGCTGGGCGATGCTGCAAAGCACCGAGTCGCCGATATCGTGTCCCCAGGTACTGTTAATGCGGTTGATTTTATCTAAGCTAAGCGTGACAACTGGAACGACTCCTGACAATTCTTTTTGACCATCTAATACTCGACTTAACTTTTCTCGCAAAAATGAACGATTCGGCAGGTTGGTTAAGCTGTCATACTGATGTCGGTAGAGTGCCAGTTGAATAGTTGTGTGCAAGTTTTTTTCTTCAAATGGCTTGACAATATAGCCGAACGGTTTTGTACTATTGACTCGTCGCAAAGTAGTTTCATCGGCATAAGCTGTCAGATAAACTACCGGAATTTGAAAGCGCAAGCGAATTTCTTCTGCTGCTGTAATGCCGTCGATTTCTCCTTGCAGATTAACATCCATTAAAACTAAATCCGGGCGGAACTTGGCGGCCGATTCAATCGCTTCTTCTCCAGAATAGACCATGCCAGTTATTCTATATCCTAGAGATATCAAACTGTCGGAAATGTCTTCCGCAATGATGCTCTCGTCTTCAACTATCAGAATTTTTTTGTTTGACACTAATTTTTCTCCTCCGAGTGCAATTTGGGTTGACAAAAGGTTATTCTAAAAGTCGTGCCCGCAGTTTCTAACAGTTCTATTTCCCCTCGGATTTGCTTGACTAAAGACCCGACAAGTCGCAAACCCAAGGTTCGGGCTTTGCGATAATCTAAGTCTTGAGGAAAACCAATTCCGCTGTCGCTCACGGTTAGCACGCAAACTCTGTTATTATCTAAAGTGAAATCTATGTTAATTTTACCTTTAACTTGTCCTTTAAAGGCATATTTGAGGGCGTTTGTCACCAGCTCGTTGATAATTAACCCGCAGGGAACGGCCGTATCAATATTGAGAGAACACGGCGCAATATTTGTTTGCAAGTTGACGCCTTCTGCATGATTTTCATAAGCTTGGAATAAATTGTGGCCGAGATTTTGGATATATTCAGCAAAGTCAATGTTTGACAAGTCTTTGGATTGATACAATTGTTCGTGAACCAGGGCCATTGATCTGACTCGGTTTTGACTTTCTTTTAACATTTCACTAACGTGGCTGTCTTGGATGTAGCGTGACTGAAGTTTGAGCAAACTGGAAATAACTTGGAGGTTGTTTTTGACGCGGTGGTGAATTTCTTTGAGGAGAACTTCTTTTTCTGCGAGGGATGCTTTGATGCCATCTTCGTCGCGCTTGCGATCTGTAATATCCCGCACTACTGCTTGAATTACTTTTCGTCCGTTAATTTCCATTGCATTTAACAGCACTTCAGCGGGAAATTCTGAACCATCGAGTCGTTTTTGTACCCAGTCAAAGCGACAGCTACCTGTTTGCATTGCTGTCGATATTCTCTGTATTGCTAGACTGGATGAGTCTTGTCCGCTAGGCTGAAATTGTGGGGAAAAGTCGCTCAGTTTCTTGCCGTAAAATTCTTTGGTGTTGCTACAGCCAAATATTTTTAAGGTAGCGGGGTTGCAGTCAAAAAATTCCTTTTCGTCAAGCAACATTACTGCGTCGCTGGTGGCTTCATAAAGGCTACGAAATTTGTGTTCTGATTCTTGCAGCGAGCAGATCAATTGGTTTTTGAGAGCTTCTGCACGCTTGCGGTCGGTAATGTCTATTCCTACAGAAACTGCTGCGGTTCCCTGATGATATTTCTGAGCTACTATCAAATAGTTGCGGACGAAACCGTTAATTTCTATTTCTATTTCTTGGCAGGTTTGCTGAGATGAACTGTTAAAAAAAATTCGGATCAGTTCTCCGAAAGTCGAGCCTTTGTCGAGAAAGTTGATTTCTTGACCGACAAAGCTTTCAGGAGACAGGTTGAATGAGGTTGCTAAGTGCTGGTTGACTCCAATATACCGCAAATCGGAACTGATCCAAGAAATCAGTCCGGGTACGGCATCCAAGACGGCGCGAAGTTGGTCTGTAGCTTCTTGGAGTGCTTGTTCCGATCGCTTGCGATCGCTAATATCTGTCGCCGTTCCGCACAAGCCTAAAATAGCGCCGTTTTCAGCTTGGTTGACGATGCTGTTGACGCGCAGGTGGACGGGAGTACCGTCTTTGCGAAGGTGTACTGTTTCGTAAGGAGAATTAGCGCTTTGTGGCTGAATTTTGGTTTTTGCTAAAAGTTGGGCAAATATTTCTCTTGGTCTATTTTCTTGATCGGGAACTAAAAAATCGGTGAAGCGCCGTCCGATCATTTCTGGCGGTTCGTAACCGTAGATGCGTTTGGCGGCGGAATTGACAAATGTCAAGAGGCCTTCAATATCGATCGACCAAATCAATTCTTGGGAGGTTTCTACGAGGTTGCGGTACTTTTTTTCGCTTTCGGCAAGTGCTGCATTGAAGACTGCCGTTTGCTGCTGAAGTCTGTCTTCTAATTCTTGATTTGCGGTTTCCAGAGTGGCGATGGACTGCTCGCGCTCGGTAATTTCAGTAGAAACACCAACTGCCCCAACCACTTCGCCGTTTCCATCTCGCAGGGCTGCCGATCGAATTTCGTGAATACAATGCCCCTGTCGGGCATTCCAAGTGCGATCGTTTCCTGCTATTACCTCAGCAATATTTTCTAAGATATCTGGCTGGCTGCTGTAAACTTCACCAATCGACAGCCCGACAGTTGCACCGGGTTTGAGTCCCAAATTTTCTAATCCTTTCCCTGCTGCAAGGGTTAACTTGCCGTCTCTGTCTGTTGCCCACAGGAAAACGGGGGCACAACGGACGGCGGCCTGAAGGGTTTCGTTGGCTTGTTTGAGCCGATCGATTTCTGCGTGAAGCAGATCCTGGGTGGTGTTTAATTCTACCCTTAGTCGATCGGCTTTTTGCTGCCAACTGGCAGCAGTGTCGCACATTTCTGGGAGATTGCGGGAACGACAGATGGATTGGTTGCAGTGTGACATGGTTACTCTAGGGCGCACTGTATATTTAACCTCAGCCTATCTTTTAAGCATAAACTTTTTAAGTCAAATATTACAATTAGCAGGAATACTCCTCCGACCAAGATGCGATATATTAAAGCTACTTTAAAGGATTCAGAAATTGAGGCTCGCTCAGGCTTTCCGGCGACTGTTCACAAATTGATAATAAGCTGAATAAGGCCGATTCGTCGGTATTTATACGGTCACTATTTGTAGTAATGCAAAAAGAAGTTCCGCAATCCTCGGCTTGCACAAGAAGTGGATTGTAAATTTATTATATTTGTTTGCGTAGATTCACGCACCGAGGAATCTAGAATCGGGAAAATAGAAATATAGGCAGCGCCTGAATGGTTAGGAGGTACTTAATTTGTGAAAATCATGAAGTCGATTCCCTCTTCTTTCTGCCTTCTGCCTTCTGCCCTATGCCCTATGCCCTATGCCCTATGCCCTATGCCCTATGCCCTATGCCCTATTTCTTCCATCCGCTACATCTTGTACAGTGATCGTTGCCGAACTTCCTTCAATTAATTCCCCAAATTTTGACAGTTTTGTCTAAGCTGCCACTGATAATAGTTTCACCATCGCTGCTAAAAGTAAGACAAGTAACAGAGTTTTGATGTCCGTTGAGAGTGTGAATATTTTCGCCCGTACTGGCATTCCAAAATTTGATATTACCATCGGCACTAGCACTGACAACAGTGAGTCCGTCGGGACTAAAGGCGATCGCATTTATCGAGTTAAAATGCCCTGCCAAAGTGATGGAACTATCTGGATTCGATAGCTGTCGCAGTTGAATATTTCTGTCCCAGCCGCCAGTAGCCAAAGTCTGCCCGTCTGGGCTGAAAGCCAGACAATTCGAGTAACCCTTAATTGTTTGGGAGCATTCTCTGCTGCGGAGGTTCCACAGTTTAATTGTACCGTCAGAACTGCTGCTAGCAAGAGTTTGTGCGATCGGGCTAAAAGCAAGACTAACAATTCCTGCTTTATGAGCTCCCCAAGTTAAAAGACTGCCAAAAGTACAGATTAACTTTCCCGTCTCTAAATTCCAAATTTTGATTGTAGTATCTGCCGAACCTGTGGCGATAACTTGACTGTCTGGACTGATAACAATTGCGCTAATTTCCCCTTCATGTCCGAGGGAATTATGCCGCAATTCTCCTCCTTGCCAAATTTCGATCGCACGATGTTTCGGAGTATTTCTGCTTCTCACAAAAACTTCGCTTTCTTGGCAAAGGACAAAAGTTTCTTGAGCGCGGGGATACTTGTCAACAGTATAGAGTATTTCTCCTGTATCTACATCGCAAATTCTAATTATTTTCCCGTGCAAACTCGCCGTGCGATCGCCTCCGGGACTAATCGCAACATTTGTCCCAGTTTTCACACTGCGGATGCAGTCAAAAAGCTTGTAAGGCACGAAGTCTTTTAAAGCTTGGCGCACTAGAGGTTCTGTCCTCGATCGCAAAATTAAATAAGCAACTCGCTGCACTTCTGCTGCGGGGTCAAGCAGCGCGTCAATTGCTAAATTTAAGCCAGCGCCTCCGTATTTAGGAGCGTCTTTAACAGCGGCAATCCGAGCCTCGATACTAGGACTGTTGAAGCGCTGCTTGACTCCGGCGATGCCTCCCAAAACAGCGGCGGCGATCGGGATTTGACTTTGGCCGCCGAGGACGGCATCATATTCTCTGGGCTGGTTAGAATTGTCGGCCATCATACGATTTTAGATTTTAGATTTTGGATTTTAGATTTGAAGAATTGGAGGATTGAAGAAAGCGAACTCACGCACGGATAAATCGGGGCAATTGTTATCGGATACTATGTTTTTAATTTCTGCACAGATGAATCCGGGGGCTTGTACCCTGGCTGCTTTCTGTGACGCTAAAACCGGGTTTAAGAGCACAATTTCTAACTTCTTGACTCTTGCTGTTTATGCTATTATAATCAAATCAGCGTTTTACACAAAAATCCGAAAGTGATATGTCACACTTCACAACTATCAAGGTTCAGATCAAGAACGGCGAACTGCTGCATCAAGTGTTGGAAGAGTTGGGTTATCAAGTAGAGTCCAATGTGCAGGTACGGGGTTATCGGGGTGACAAAACTAATGCCGAGTACGTGATTCGGCAATCCAATGGTTACGATTTGGGTTTTCGCCGCAGCGGAGAGGATTACGAATTGGTGGCGGATTTTTGGGGCGCTCGAATTAATCAGCAGGAATTTATCAATTCAATTAGTCAAAAATACGCGCGGAAAAGTTTGATGGCGGCGGTGCAGTCAGAGGGTTTTCATGTTGAAGAAGAGGAAACTTTGGCAGATGGAACGCTGAGAGTTGTAGTGGGCCGATGGGTTTAAGACTCGCCCTGGATTAACTCGTTTTTAGGTATCAAGAGGAATCACCATGTGGCGATCGCCGATCGTACTAATTATCCTGGCGCTTGTAGTTGGCATTGTTGGGGCGATCGCCCTTGGAGCATACCGCTGGCATCTCGGTACCAAGGAACTGCGAGCCAATCTGGAAGCTGCACGAAGGCCGATTAAACCTCTCACATTTGATGCGCGGGAAATCGCCGATTTACCCCAGCCCGTGCAGCGCTACTTTCGCGCGGTGATCGAGGATGGACAACCGTTAATTGCAGCAGCGCGGGTTTCCCACGAAGGCACATTTAACATGAGCGAAACCGCAGAAAAATGGAGTGCCTTCACCTCAACTCAACTCGTAATTACTCAGCGCCCTGGCTTTGACTGGGACGGGCGAATTGCCATGATGCCCGGTATCAATGCGTTTGTTCATGATGCCTACATTTCTGGCGAAGGCATCCTCCATGCGGCGCTGCTTGGGCTGGTGACTCTGGCGGATATCCGCGGCACTCCAGAAGCGGCACTTGGGGAACTGATGCGCTTTTTCGCGGAGGCGGCTTGGTATCCGACGAGACTGCTGCCGAGTCAGGGTGTTCGCTGGGAGGCTCTTGACAATTCTTCGGCCAGAGCAACGCTACAGGATGGCGACACCGCTGTTTCCCTGGATTTCCGCTTTGATGAAGCAGGGCTAATCGCCACTGTCCGCGCCGAGGCCCGCGCCCGTACAGTTAACGGGGGGCTGCTGTTTGCGCCCTGGCAAGGCCGTTTCTGGGACTACGAATTGCGAGACGCTATGCGGATTCCGCTCTCCGGTGAGGTGGCGTGGCAACTGCCTGATGGCTCGCTATTTCCCTACTGGCGCGGCCGCATCACGAATGTTGCCTATGAGTTTGCACGATGATTCTATAGCAATCCTAAATGATTCAGATAAATTTGTAGGGGTAGTGCCCCCGTGCCTACCCCCTATCTATCGGGCAACCACGGGGAGTAGGGGTCGGATTGCCCCTACAATAATTATGCAAATGATTTAGGATTGCTATAGTTTGTGTTGTCGGTTGCGTCTGAGATTTTCTCCCCTCTTTCATGGGAACAATTTGATCGTTGGAGTACACAGGTAAACGGCTATTAGCAAAAAAAGTTAATTACCCATGAACATTTCAGAACTCAAGACAGCAGTAAGGGAACTTCCAGAAAATGAACTCGCAGAGTTTCTCGAATGGCTTGATGAGTTCCAAGCAGCTCTCGCCGATCGCCAGTGGATCGAGGGTGTACGAGTTAAGATAGATGCTGCTGTTGCCATGTCCGAACATACTCCACCGATTGATGGCGAAACCTTTATTGCAGGGATTTGCGATAAACGTTTCCCAAAATAGCTTGGAGGCTGGGTTATTACTTTCATCGCAAGATGGAGGCAATTTTATTCTTCTTCTTCATCGAAGAAATCAGATTCATTCGCCGCCTTCTTGTCACTATTTGACTCTTCAACTGTGCTGGTATTTTGATGGATATTTTCCAATAAATCCGCCTGTTTTAACAAGTGTCTGAGTAATCCAACTTTTAAAGATTTATTACCGTGAATTGGCACGGAAATTCGGATTGAGCTTCCCGCTTTCCCTAGATGTGGTGACTGCCTTGAACTCTTAATAATATCCACTCATTACGTTCTAGCAGCTTTGCTAACTCTTTGCCAGACATGGAGTTCATATCGCAATCTCCATAATTTTGTCTCGCTCATTTGTCTCGATGGATTCAATATCTACACGCTTGGCAACCTTCGATTGCTTCATAGAGGTTTTGCAGCAGTTCCTCGAAGGTTTCTCCCTCTGTTGCACAACCAGGAATAGCAGGAACTTCTGCCCAGTATCCGCCTTCTTCTGCTTCGTGAATGATAATTTTGATTTTCAATTGATTCTCCTAATTTATTCTCAAAATTTCCCTCTTCATTACTGTAGCAGACTTTACTCCTCCAAGTCCACCTGTTTAACCTGCTCTAAAGGTATATCTAGCGCTTCTGCAATTTGCTCATCGCTCAAGCCAAACTGCCGTAATTTATCAATTGTTTCAATCTTAGTTTGATTTTTGCTTTCCTCCTGCAAGTCGGGAGTTTCCGGCTGACTTTCATCTGGGGTAGGAGTAGAGGGATTAGGGCAATTATTGACGTAGCTAATTCTGTTATTTTGAAAATTATTATTTTTGCCAAGATTTATATTCTGATTTATCTGCCTTTCTAGGACGGATTCAAGATTACTTTTTTTAACGGGTTCCCCAAACACTTCAGATAACATTTGCAAAAGCTCGTGGCTGGCTTTCTTAACGTGCTGGGAACTATAACCATAAGTTTCTGCAACGTCAGCATATTTTTTATTTTTCAGTATTCCCGCGATAATCTTCCGCTGCAAGTTGTTTAGATGTTTGCCTGTCTTGGCGCAGACAGCTTCATCGACAAATTGCAATATCTGAGGACTGTCCATAGGTGGGATGGTGAGATAGGTATGGTTACTATACCAAACTTTTTCCAACTTTTTCCAACTTTTTGGGCCTCGCATCCGAATTTTAGGAAGTTCCCACTTTTTCCAACTTTTTTGGCTTTACAGGGTTGGTGCGATCGGTCTACTGTAGGAACAGTGTTTTAATATTCAATCTCAAATTGTAACTCTGTAAGTCGCCCAAAAATCTGCTACTTCACCATTTTGTAGGATTTGGGTAGAGTCTGTGAGCAATATACATTTAGCGAGTAAACAGTATTGATGCAACCAAATTTTTTGACTGACTCACCTCTAAGCCAACAGCCATTATTTGAGTTAAAAAATGTTACATTTAGCTATGCTAACAGCCAGAATCAGCTTTTAGATAATGTTTCATTAAGCTTGTTTCCGGGTGAGAATATTGGTCTGATTGGAGAAAATGGCTGCGGTAAATCTACAATTATCAAACTATTGCTAGGATTATGCTTTCCTAACAACGGAACAGTAAATTTATTTGGAAGGAAAGTTTTATGGGGCAATAATTATCCCCAGCTAGGCTACATAGGTGATCCCTCTTATTACCCTGGAGAGTTAGGCTTGCCAACGGGGATTTTAGTTAAAGAGCTTGTGCAAATTTTTAAGTCTCTATGCCAGCCAGAAAAGGAGCTAAAAGACTTATCTTACCGGGAAATTGAAGAACGGCTACAGATTCCTAGCTTTTATGAATCTGATGTTAGCAAGCTATCCAAAGGACAACGGATTAGACTGATGGCATTTTTAGCTTTGGCTAAGAAACCACAGTTATTAATTGCAGATGAAGCAACAGAAGGATTAGACAAAGAAGGTAAAAAAATTGTATTGTCAGAAGTTCAACGACTTGCTAATTGTCATCAAGCAGGGATTTTATGGATTTCTCATCGGCGGGATGAAGTCGCTAGGTTAACCGATAAAGTTTATGAGCTATTTCAAGGTAAATTACATGAACAAGAGCGCCAAGGTTTTGATTGTCAAATAGAGACTGATTCTATTAACGCCGAGGCTCAAAAATATTTTAATCTCTCAAAAGATGGGGCTTTTCAAGCTTTGGAAGAAATCTTTACAGATTCATCAATCCATAAATTCCAGATGACAGGGCTTCTCCCAAAGAGGGAAAACTTATGATTAATTTAAACAAGGCATGGGTGATAGTTAAGCCAGAAATTATAAAATTGCTCAACTCATATCATTGGCTAATTTTATTAGGAGTAGGAATAATTATTGCCACACTACCTTTTGGCTGGTATCAAGAACAACTAACATTTTTTAATATCCCTTTAGAGGGATATCAAGGAGCCAGAGAAACAGTCTATATAAATCTTCTCCATGAATTGTTTTCATGGGCTTGGATTTGTATAGCCTTTTATCTATTTTCTGGGTTACTGTTACCCTTGGGAGATAGTTTTTCAGTAAGCCACTTACTCTGGCTGCGGCTTACTCCTTGCTCTCCTTGGGAGATTGCTGCTGCTAGAGCAATTAGGGTAATTGCTTATGGAGTTTGGCTTGGTGCTTTAGCGCTAATTTGGGTGTTAGTAACTTCCCTATATCATCATATTTACCCTGCCAATTTACTTTTAGATGTTTTGGGTTTAGTTAGTTATATCATATTCGCCGGAGGTATGATTGCACTCTTAGATTTTGACCTAGCATTTGACTACTTTTCAAAAATGGTAATCGCCGTTGTTGCTTTATTTTTTCCGTCTCTGCTAGACTTGGTAAAATTAGGTATAGATAGCTTAATAGATGCTCAATATGCTAGATTTTTTCCTTTCACGCATCCCTTTGCTAGAGTTACGTCAGAGAATTTATATCATTTTGGAGTAGCAGGTCTTTTAGGCTTGTTTTTCCTCGGCTTCCATATATTCAGTAAACTGAAATATCGAACAGTAAAAAACTAGGCTATTGAGATAATCACAGTACAAGGAGCTAATTATCATGCAATACAAAAAACAGAGAAAAACAAGTTGGTGGCTCATCCTTCTATTTATCCCTCTGCTAGTTGGGTGTAACCCTGTTACTACTGAACTGTTCTTAAAATTAGAGGTTTATGTAGGAGATGCTTTACTTAGAACAGTAGTTGGACCAACGATAGAAATTATTTTTGACAAAGTAATCTCTTATATATCACCTCATGTCAAACCTTATCCTGATAATCCCTTGAGAGGACGCTATACTGGTGATTTAATCTTCAAAAAAGAGAGTCCAAATTGTAAAGATGCCCATACAGAAAAACAACCTGAAATGGTGAGGGAATCACTTAAGGATCAATGGAAGACGATACCCCAAGTTCAAGATAGAACGAAGCATTTTTTTGAGGATAATTGTTAAACCCCACAAATTAATGACAATTTCTATCCAATTCCACATAATTTAATCAAACAGGAGGCAATAAACATGAAAAAGAGGCTTTTAAAAATTCTTAGTGTAGGATTTATGGTTTTGAGTGTCTTTTTTTTCGCATTTGGCTTGATAAAGTTAGCTCGCGCCCAAGAACCACCAAAAGCTCCAACTATAGAAAGTGGGATTCCTGGTGTTGAAGTAGTTCAGCCTTTGCCAATAAATACTAATCAGGCTCAATATATTATTGTCAGTTCTCTAGCCACTCTAGGGTTAGGAGTTGCGGGGTTTGTAGTTTCTTCGAGAATAACTGAAGCGAGTCAAAATGGAGAAGCACAAGACTAGGCAGAAATAATCGCGGGTATCCAACGTGGGCTAATCGCCTCTCTCTCGGCTTCTAAATCCGACAATAAATCAGTCAAACTCACATTTTCATTTTCCATAATCGTTGCCATCCGCTCGATTAGTTGGGGAGCTTGAGGTTGTTTGGGAGCAACTACAATTAGATTACCTATTTGGAGTAGCACCAGCATATCTCCCTGATTAACATTGAGAGAATCTTGTAATAACTGGGGAATGCTAATTTCCCCTCCCTGTCCTAGAATAATCGGGAATTGTTTAATTTCTACATCCGTTTCTTGTGAAGTTATTGTCACGACTTTAACCTCAGCCTTTAGTGTTAAGTTTCTAAGACTTTTTATTATAGCAATTTTTGGGCATTTTTTGCCAAGCTCCCCTGGAAGTTGCAATTACTACGTTAACCTGCTACCGTTAACATAGACGCATCGTAGGAAAACAACCGATCGCACTAACAGAATTACTCTCTATCATTAGACAACTATCTGCGATCGAGAAACGAGAGTTAATCCGCATTCTAATGGCGGAAGAGGATATCAGTGATGAACAGGTGTGGAAGGATCAATTTGAAGCGACAACAGACGCTCAGTGGGATAGTCTAGCTGAGATAGTACGTCAGGAAATCGCTGCTGGCGATATTACCCCTCTAACTGAAATTTTCCCTCAAAGTCATATCGACCTTCTGATACAATTAAGACAGCGAACGTTGAGGTTGCCATGACATTAGTAGTTGTAGCTGAACCTGCACCCCTGCAAACTAATGCTGACGGTGTGGTGCGAGTGGGTAAAACTCGCGTGACTTTGGATACCGTGATTGCAGTGTTTAAGCAGGGAAGTACAGCAGAGGAAATAGTTTATCGTTATCCGTCACTGAGGTTGGCAGATGTGTATGCCGCGATCGCTTTTTACCTCAATCACCAGCAGGAAGTCGAAACGTATTTGCAGCAAAGACAGCAACAAGCACAAGAGATTCGCAAAATGAATGAGGCAAGGTTTGATCCGCAGGGATTGCGTGACAGATTGCTGGCCCGCAAGGCAGAGAAATCGGCATGAAATTCCTAGCTGATGAAAACTTTGACAATACAATTGTTAGAGGTTTGATGCGTCGCAAATCAGACATTGACATTGTGCGCGTCCAAGACGTTGGCTTATCCGGTGAAGATGACCCAACAGTGCTGGAATGGGCGGCCGAAGAAGATCGGATATTACTAACCCATGATGTTGCTACGATTACCCGCTATGCCTATGAACGTATGGCGGCAGGTAAGTCAATGCCAGGAGTTTTTGAAATTACCTTCGATGCACCCATTGGTCGAGTTATTGAGGATATTCTAATCCTTCTGGAGTGCAGTCTTGAGGGAGAATTGGCAGGACAAATTCAGTATCTTCCTTTATGATGAGTTGCAACCGTTTAATTTAGCTTTGCCGCACTAAAAGCCCGATCGCCCTTTCCCAAAAAACCCTACCTCAAAAACAACTTATAAGCCGGATTCTGACTCTCATCCCCATACTGATAGCCCAGCGTATCCAAAAAAGCCTGCCACTCCTGCATCTCATCGGGCGGGACTTGAATTCCCACCACAATTCGCCCGTAATCTGCGCCATTATTTCGATAGTGAAAAACGCTGATATTCCAGTTAGGGCTCATCGAACCGACAAACTTCATCAACGCACCCGGACGTTCGGGAAATTCAAAGCGATAAAACAATTCATGATTGGCCAGCATCGAACGCCCGCCCACCATATGCCGCACGTGCAATTTCGTTAATTCATCATCAGTTAAATCCAAAGTCTTGAAGCCACAACCTTCAAAACTTGCCGCTATCTTCACCGCATCGGCCCGGTTTTGAATTTGTACACCGATAAAAATATGTGCCTCTTTCTCATCCGCAATTCGATAGCTAAATTCAGTTAAATTGCGCTTTCCAAGACATTCGCAAAACTTGCGGAGACTGCCAGCTTGTTCGGGAATTGTGACTGCAAAAATGGCTTCGCGACGTTCACCAAACTCGGCTCTTTCTGCTACAAAACGCAGCCGATCGAAATTCATGTTCGCGCCGCAAGCAACAGCAATTAATGTTTCTCCTGCGATTTGTTCCCGTTCCACGTAAGCTTTCGCACCTGCGATCGCCAAAGCGCCAGCAGGTTCTAAGATCGATCGCGTATCTTCAAAAACATCCTTAATCGCCGCGCAAACATCATCCGTATGCACCAAAATAATCTCATCCACATACTCCTGACACAACCGAAAAGTTTCCTCCCCAACTTCCCGCACAGCAACGCCGTCAGCAAATAAACCCACCTGCGACAAACGCACCCGTTTACCGGCTTTCAGCGATTGATTCATTGCATCGGAATCCACTGGTTCGACGCCAATAATCTTAATTTCCGGCCGCAACCGCTTGACATAAGCCCCAATTCCCGAAATCAATCCACCGCCACCAATTGCCACAAAAATCGCGTGAATTGGTTTTTGATGTTGCCGCAGAATTTCCATGCCGATCGTACCCTGTCCAGCAATCACGTAGGGGTCATCAAAAGGGTGAATAAAAGTCATACCTTTTTGGGCCTCTAATTGGCGCGCAAAAGCGTAAGCATCATCGTAAGCATCCCCATGCAAGACTACCTCTCCACCACGGGCTATCACCGCATTTACCTTCACCTGCGGCGTCGTTACGGGCATGACTATGATCGCGCGAGTTCCCAGGTGGCGGGCGGCGAGGGCGACTCCTTGGGCGTGGTTGCCGGCGGAAGCTGCAATGACACCTTGTGCTAGCAAATCCGGCGACAGTTGCGCCATTTTGTTGTACGCACCCCGCAGCTTGAAGGAAAACACCGACTGCATATCCTCTCGCTTCAGCAAAAGTTTATTGTTGAGCCGTGCTGATAGATTCGGGGCTACTTCTAGGGCTGTTTCTTGAGCAACATCGTAGACGCGGGCGGTGAGGATTTGTACCAGGTAATCGCAAAGCATGGGGTTAGCAGGTTGGTTGATGCCGGATGGTGGGATAATTGTAGGGCACTTGTGTTAGTATTTTGCGGGTAATTGGCGATCGCAAGTTTTCAATAATAACTTTTCGCTTTGGAACATAAGGAGCCTGAAGACTATGAATAATAATTCGTTTTTGCCGTTTCCCCGGTTAGAAAATCCGGTTTGTGAGCGGTATTATAGCAGTTCTCAATAAAATGAGGTATGCCCTATGCCCTATGCCCTATGCCCTAGATCCGAGAGAACCTCATCTTACTGAGAAAGGCTATAGTCCGTAATCCTTGATTTAGTATGTAAATTCATGAACGTACAAATTACAGATTTGCGTGCGGTTGACGAGACCAAAATTCAACAGGTAGCTAAATTAATAGTTGAAGGTTTTAAAGAGCATTGGCCCGATGCTTGGCCCGATCTAAAATCTTCTTTGCAAGAAGTGCAAGAATCTTTGGCAGCCGATCGCATCAGTCGAATTGCTGTCGGCGACAGCAATCAAGTTTTGGGATGGATTGGTGGGATTAAACAGTATGACGGTAATGTTTGGGAACTGCACCCGCTGGTAGTGAGAACAGAATTTCGCGGACAAGGAATTGGTCGATCGCTCGTAGCTGATTTGGCAGCAGAAGCTAAAAACCGGGGAGGGCTAGTGCTGTGGGTGGGTACCGACGACGAAGACAATCAAACCACTCTTTCAGGCATCAATCTTTATCCTAACGTTTGGGAACACATCGCCAAAATTAGAAATTTGCGCGGTCATCCCTACGAATTTTATCAAAAAATGGGTTTTGCGATCGTGGGAGTAATGCCCGACGCGAACGGAATTGGCAAGCCAGATATTTTCATGGCAAAGCGGTTGTAAAGTTTAATGTAGGTTCTAAATTTACTAACTGGTAGCTTGCCAATCCAACACTTAGCAAAAATAGTGGTTGAAAGTTTCCCAGAAAATCGGTCTAGTCTGGACGTGCGAACCCCGTTCGAGGGTCACTAATAAACAAACCCAGAACTAACGAATCCATCACCGTATCCCAGACAGGAGTCAAACGTTCAGCATCGTCAACCCAGTAATCAAAAGTAATCAAACACTGAACATTAGAACCCAATCCAATACAGATTCGCGAATAAGCTTCCCGCTGTTCTGGAGGGTCGATAAACTTAAATTCAGTCCAAACAACGCGGGCAGTTTGCCGCTTCAATTGGATAATTTCCCCAAAAGCGATCGGATTTCGGGTATCATCTTCAACCACCTTCTGTAATAGCGGCACCAGCGGAAAATCTGCCCAGTTATTAGGTGGTAGCAAATTAAACGAAACCTCCAAACGACAATCATCATCCGGCGGCTTTTTATCCGTAAATCGGAACGAATTAGTATCCGGTTCAAAATGCCAATCTTCCGGGACATCAAAGCGGACTGCACCTCTTCCTGCTACAAAAATTCGAGTTCCCGGCTTTGACTTCCAATTATGGTTTTCTTTGAGTTCTAGAGTTTCCTTGAGCCATTCTTGCTTTTTGCGCTTAGACATAAACAGAACACCAAATTGCTGCTAATGTGTAGTTTTAGACCTTGCAAACACATTTTAACTCTATTTGGCTCGCCCTTCGCTCAAATATAACAATCCTTACAAAAATTATGAATTCCTCTCTTCTCTATTCCTCTGTGTTCTCTGCGCCTCTGCGGTAAAAAAGAATTCCTTTCACAATTAGCTAACTTTTATTTTTCACTCTTGGGAATCACATACCTAATTCCGCCTTTATTCCCAGCCGCATCGCCATTGTAACGGGGGATAACATGAATAGCCGCGTGACTGCGACTTTGACCAGCCTGTTTATTAATATTGATTCCCACATTAAAACCGTCTGGCTGAAACTCTTTACTTAACATTTCTTGCACCTTATTAGCCATAAACCAGCAAGCCGATTGCTCTCGAAACGGCAGTTCAAAATAATTAGCAACGTGACGCTTGGGGATGATTAAAACATGACCTTTGCTGGCGGGATAACCGTCAAACATCGCATAAGCTGTTGCTGATTCAGTTAGCAAAGTTAGGTTTTTATACGGATTGCAGAATATGCAGTTATTAGTAGAATTTCTTTGATGGTTGTAATGCACGTATTTGTAAATTTCGCAAGACTCATCTAGGTGAACTGGCTTAAATGGAAGTTTGACGATGCACTGATATGTAGGTTTTTTGTGGACATAATGTTCTCGAAAGCCTTCTTTTTTGATATCCCTTCTCACCGCAAAATACGCATTCCCTCCCGGTTTCAATAGGTGCGACACTTCCATCAGAACATTAGCTTGTTCTTCAGGAAACAAAACATTCAAAACATAAAAGCAAATGATTGTGTCGAATTTATCTTCGGGGAATTCCGGGAAATAATAAGGGTCATAACCCGTAATATCGAAGCCTTTTTGCTGCAACAATCTAACATCGCTGCCCAAGCCGCACCCAAAATCTAAAACTTTGCCTTGCAGCAAGTTTTTATCCAATAAAAATCTTGCCGGAAAGGACAGGGAAATTCTTTCCATTGCCGTCAGGTGGCTGAATTTATTTTGTTGCTTTTTCATGGCGGCATAAATTTGATTTCAATCGTTGTTTTTAGTTTTTGCGTAAAGGTTTTGTTAAAATCCCGAGAATTTTGTCAACTTCGTTAATATAATAATCATTCAAGTCAATAAAAGCTGTTTGATTTACCAATTTGAGAAACTTCCAAGCATTTCCCGTGGTAACACCTCCGTAAATCGCCTCAATTTCATCATTTTGCTGTTGATTGAATCGCTGGGCTCCCAACATTTCAGCAATACACTGTCCTAATCCGTTTTTGATGTTTTCATTTTTGGCTTCTACTAAGGTGACAACTGGTGTTCGGATTTCGTACAAATCGCTGGATGCGGTGAGGATATAATCGCAGTACCCGTTAAGTCCACTTTCTGGGTCTGCATTAAATTCAGTGCCGGAAAAAAAGCCGATTTGGAAGTTTAAAATGCGCCGTACTTCTAATAATACGGGAGCAATAATTAACTCGGATCGAGCTTTTTCAGTATTGATAGCATTGGCGAGAGGGATATATTCTGCTAGGGTTGTTTTGAGATATTCGCTAGGTGCAATTGATTCTACATCTGCAAACAAAACTGTTTTTTCATTAACAGTGAGGTTAAATGCTGCACGCACTTTGGTGATGGTAGTAAATTCACTATATGACATTTTTAAAGTCCTTAAATTAAATAAAAATTAGCGATGATACTTGAGATTTTACCATTATTGCAGTTTGGCGATCGCCCCTTTTTCCACCAACACCTTACCAGTCACCAAATCCCGCACCGTCGCCAACAAAACCCGCTTCTCATCCACCTCAAAACTCACCGAAACCCTGTCAATTCCCAATACCCCAGGCGGATTCAAATGCGCTACGCAAACCTGCTGGTGGTGGCTTTCCAGAGAGCGAAAATCTGTTGTTTTGTTGAGCAAGCTGCTCATCATTTGCCCTTTTTCGTTAAAAATAACCTCTGCTTGTGATACCTCCGCAACTTCCCCAATATCTAACCGAATTTCCCTTTGCCCTTCAATTGCCACTTGCAGCGTCAACTCTTCGGAACTTTGACAGGGATACTTCATTTCCTTGCTAAATATCGGCGAATAAGCATAAGCTTTAGCATAAGGTTCCCAGAGGCGAATTGCATAGCTGTGGCGCAAATAATCGTCAACACTCGCTAATTGTGTCAACGCTAAAGCACCGTGCGCCACGGCTTCAAACGGCTTGTCTCTTTGGACTTTTTGCCGCCCAAAATACGAAACCACTAAATTAGATACAGCCGGAATTAAAGAAGTTCCTCCTACCAGCAAAACCTGTTCGATATCTGCTTTACCGATACCTTTTCCCTGTGCAATAATCAGCACTTCATCTAAACTTTCCCGCAACTGTTCTAACAACTGCCTAGATTCCAGAATTTCCTCAAGCTTGTCTCGGTTTAGCTGCAACTCGTAAGACATAAATTTTTCATCGTCAAACCAACTTTCCTTAGCCTCATTAACTTGAGAAAGTTGAATTTTTAATTTTTCCGCTATTTCTAATAAATTTTGCCAGCCAACTGGGCCGACTTCTGCCCGCGACGAACCAATTTGCCGCAAATAATCTTCGACAATCCAGATGTCAATATCTTCGCCGCCTACATAAGCATCGGATTTTGCCAACACTTCGGCACGCACCCCCCCCAGCCCCCCCTTGTCAAGGGGGGGAGCAAGATTTCTCTCCCCCTGGTTAAGGGGGGAAGCGAGCTTTTTCTCCCCCTGGTTAAGGGGGGGAGCGAGATTTCTCCCCCCCTTGGTAAGGGGGGGTAAGGGGGGGGTTACAGCGGTACGAACTAAACTTAAATCTAAAGTTCCGCCGCCAAAATCAACTACTAAAACTAGAGAGCCGGGGCGTTTTACTGCATATCCCAGGGCGGCGGCTGTGGATTCATCTATTACCTGAACTTCCGCAACTCCCAAACTTTCTCCTAAGTCGCGAAACCAATCTAGATATCGCTCAAATGCTCCAACGGGGACTGTAAAAATTACTTTTTCTGCCTGTACATTTTGTATATATAACTGTTTCCAAATACTTGTGATAAACTGTTCTGCTACTGATTCGGGTGTGTAGGTTTCGCCCTCGATATTGCGGGGTGGCGGTTGAAAGTCAGCAGCTAAATTGCGTTTAAAAGCTTTGAAAAAACGGTCGGGCTGGGATTGTCCCAAACGCTGTGATCGCACTTTTTCTCCCAACACCAACTCTCCGGCCTTGTTCACAAAGACTAAAGTCGGCACTACAGAGATTTCTCGCACATCTCCTGTCGAATTCTTCGTTTTAAAAATGCGGGACATCTCGCCCAATCTCAAAGTTTCTGGTGTTTGCGTATCCGGGTTAAGAATGCAGACAACCGTATTGCTGGTGCCGAAGTCAATGGCAACTGTAGTCATGTTGATTTAAAATTTAAAATTTAATTTTTCATTCCCGCTGGCAGGGTGCGACTAACTTTAGCAGGAGTAAGAATTCGTTCTCCCTCCCGATAGCCGACAAACCGAATATAAACTAATTCTCCTTCTCTTATATCCTCAACATCCGGCTGGTGCAACTGCGGATTGTAAGCAGTTTGTTCCCACGCAGAACCGATTGTTTGAAAATCCCAGCTTGATAACAGGTTTTCTAAGGGAGTAAACAAAGCTGAGAGATTTTTGGCTGGCATATCCGGCTTGGCTTCTGCCATTTTGCGGGCGGCGGGATAGTTGGTTAACAAAGTTTGCAACTGTTCAAAGGTAGCGCGGCGAAAATCGGCAGTTAGTTGAGCTTTTTGCTGCTGCAATTCTTCTCGCAGCCGGAAACACTGCTGCCTTAATTCTTCAATTTCGGTGGGATTAGTTGTGATTGTAGCCGATATTGGCAGCGCGCTCAAAGTGCGATCGAACTCTTGAAAATTCAAATTCAGCACTGTTGCCAGCCGCCTCAGTTGGTTTACCGTGAGTTTTCCCACGTCTCCCTGCCGCACTAAACGTACCCCGTAGCGACTTAAGCCTGCTTTTTCGCCTAAGTCTTGCCAATCGAGAATGTCTAGCTGATTCATGCGTTCCCGCAGAATTGTATCGTACTTAAACTCGATCGCATCTCCCGCCTCAGATGCAGCATAAAGGTACACTAAAATTAGAAAAATGCCCCCGATAGCCAGCGCGAAGCTGAAGGCAGGCACTGTTGTTACATCAACTGTTGCACCGAGGAGATAGAACATTGTTAATTTTTCTAAACTTGTTTTAAAGTCTGCGTTTGTTCAACGGTCAAGTTTTCTTCGCCTTGATAGTATTCTGGCAGCAAGTCTTGAGATTCTACTTTTCCGAGGGCTTTTTCAATTCCGGCGGTGGTTTCGGTGCAACTAGAACCGGTGGCGTTGAGGACGGTTTCGGTAATTTTGCCGTCTTTGCCGATGCGGTATTCTATTTGGCGGTATTCGGCCATAATTCTTCCTCTTGGTTTAATGCGTGAGTGTTGACTGTTGAGTGTTGAGTTATATTATAGATTCTATTTACCAATTATTCTAATGAATTTTTGTAGCGACAATGCAACCGGGGTTTCGCCGGAGATTATGGCGGCGATTGCAGCGGCTAATTGCGGTGCTGTGATGTCTTACGGAGATGATGAATATACACAGCGTTTGCAAGTTAAATTTTCGGATTTGTTCGAGACATCGGTGACTGTTTTTCCGGTAGCAACCGGTTCTGCTGCTAATGCTCTGGCCCTGGCGGTTGTTACTCCTCCTTACGGCGCTGTTTACTGTCATGCGGAATCTCATATTAATCTAGATGAATGCGGCGCGCCGGAGTTTTTTACAGGCGGTGCAAAGTTAGTTACAGTAACAGGAAATCATGGTAAAATAGAGGCAGAGACTTTAGGAAAAATACTCGATCGCGCGGGTGCAGGTGTCGTCCATCACGTACAGCCTGCAGCCGTCAGCATCACTCAAGCAACAGAAGCCGGCACAGTCTACAATCCAGCGGAAATTTCCCACATTTCGGAAGTAGTTCGCGCTCACAATTTGCACCTGCACATGGATGGAGCTCGCTTTGCCAATTCTGTCGCGAGTCTAGGCTGTTCTCCTGCTGATGTCACTTGGCGAGCCGGCGTAGATATTCTCTCGTTTGGAGCAACAAAAAACGGCGCAATGGCTGCGGAAGCTGTGGTATTTTTTAATCAAGAATTAGCAAAGACTTTCCCTTTTTACCGCAAGCGCAGCGGGCATCTTTTCTCAAAAATGCGGTTTTTGTCGGCGCAGTTGGAAGCGTATATAACGGATGATTTGTGGCTGAAGAATGCGGCTCATGCAAATAATATGGCAGCAAAATTAGCCGAAGGTTTGGCGGGAGTTGAGGGAGCGAAGTTTTGCCATCGAGTTGAAGCCAACGAGATTTTTATTCAACTTCCCGAATCGGTAATTACAGCGGTTTTAGCTGAGGGCTTTCTGTTTTATCGGTGGGATGAATGTACTGTTAGACTGGTAACGGCTTTTAATACTTTGGAAGCGGATGTTATTGCTTTCGTGGAAGCGGTTAAACGACATCAATGATTAAAATGTAGGGGCGGGTTTTACAAATAATACCGGCCAGCTATGAACAATCTAAGAAACCCGCCCCCACCTCACAAATAATCCACATCAACCTTGATTTATATATTAAATGCAAAAAATAGGCGCGGGGATTTCTCGTTGGGTGGGGGCGGGTTTGAGAGATTGTTGGTTATTTACAATTATTGTTTGTGAAACCCGCCCCTACATTTTAAATGCGAAAAATAGGCGCGGGGATTTCTCGTTGGGTGGGGGCGGGTTTGAGAGATTGTTGGTTATTTACAATTATTGTTTGTG